>CAMVDI010000013.1 GCA_947166205.1 uncultured Clostridia bacterium | reverse complement strand
ATTGTGGAATACGAAGGCATGAAGGACCTGTACAACCGGAAGGCCCGGGAGCTGGACGAAACCCGCGCCGATATAGAGGAAGGTTTCGCCCGGGAAGCCGCCACAAAGCGGCATGACCTGGCCGAGGAAATCCGGCAGAACCGGGATGAAAACCGGGCCATGGTCGGGAAAACCACCGCCACCTTCGCCGGCAGCTACCTCTATTATCTGGATCAGATCCGGACCATGATGGACGCGCTGAACCAGGCCGCCCAGGAGACCGGCGCCACCCTGTATGACGGGGATGTGGACAACATCCGGGAGCGCTTCGGCGCCAGGATTCTGGATCATCTGCGCACCGATTCCGGCGCCCTGTCCCGGAATGAGGGCGACCGCCTTCTGATCGATGCGGAAGCCGCCGCGGACAATCCCGCGGCCGATGAAGACGCTCCGGAAGCTCCGGATGCCCCGGATGCGCCTGATGCGCCCGATGCGCCTGATGCCCCGGAGGATCCGGAAGATCCGGAAGCCCCGGAGGATCCGGAAGCCCCGGAAGCGCCTGATGCCCCGGAAGTCCCGGAAGATCCGGAAGTCCCGGATTCTGCGGAAGAGCTGTGTGAAGCCGCCGGGGATGCCGTCCCGGAAGCCCGGGAGGCCGCCGGGGAGAACCCCGAAGCGGCCGCGGAAATCCTGAAAGAAAGCATTCCCGAGGAGGAAAACGCATGAAAAAATGGATCGTTGCCCTCTGCTGCGCCCTGGCCGCGGCGGTCATCGCCATCGTCGCCGTCCTGAACAACAGCAATTCCCGGATCGATACGCTGAATCAGGATCTGCACAGCCGGGAGGCGGAAATCAGCTCCCTGCAGGAGCAGGCCGGGGAAGCCGAGAAAACCATTTCGGATCTGACCGGCCAGGTGGAATCCCTGACCGCGGAAAAGGAAGGTCTGGCCGCGGAGAAAGCAGGCCTGATCGCGGAAAATGAGGGCCTGGCCGCGGAGAACGTCCGGCTGACCGCCACCCTCGAAACCGTGAATCAGAATCTGACCTCCTCCCAGCAGAAGCTGCAGGGCGTGATGTACATCCTGACGGACGGACAGCAGGGCAGCCTCGAAGGCTTTACCTCCGAAGCGGCCATGAAGGTCTATCAGGATGTGGCCCTGGACAGCCCCTATTTCCTGGCCGTGAATTTCGTCGCCGGCCGCGGGCTGATGGTTCCCGATTCCGCCGAGGTTTTCGGCGTGGATGCTCCCGCCACCCTGGGCGAGTTCGCGGAGAGCCTGAACGCCCTGCAGGGCGTCACCGGCACCCGTGAAGGCGCCATCGCCGCCCTTCTGCAGGCGGAAAAGGACTGGCTGGATGCCCAGGCGGCCGCCGCCAGAGCCGAAGAAGAGCCTGTCCAGGAATTGGCCCCCGGGGAAGCGGCCCAGGCGGAGGCGGAAACCGCCGTGAAGCCGGACGCCGAAGCTCCCGCCGGGGAAACCGCCGAGGCCCCCGCCGAAGCGCCCGCTGAGGAAACTGCTGAAGCTCCCGCAGAAACAGCTGCCGAGGAAGCCGCCGAAGCGCCGGCAGAAGCAGCCGCTGAAGCGCCCGCAGAAGCAGCTGCCGAGGCGCCAGCCGGGGAAGCCGCTGAAGCGCCGGCAGAAGCAGCCGCCGAAGCGCCGGCAGAAGCAGCTGCCGAGGCGCCCGCTGAAGCCCCTGCCGAGGTTCCTGCCGAAACAGCCGCCGAAGCGCCCGCTGAGACAGCCGCCGAGGCCCCTGCCGAGGCCAATTCCTCCGATACCCCCGCCCAAGAGACGGAGATCACCGCTTCCTCCTCCCGCCCCGCCACGGAAGCCACTTCCAGCGGCGTCGCCATGGAGGATGGCGCGGATACCGAAGAAATCACCCTGACCCGTGAGCGCCTGCTCACCCTGGCCCAGGCAGTCTGCTCCCGGAACGGCTGGACCCTGCCGGAGTTCACCTTCCCCAATCCCGAGGCCGCCGACGCGACCCGCGGCGATCTGGCCCTGGTGCTCCAGCAATTCTCCCGGTAAGAAACAGTCCACCCCCGGCCCTGACGGGCCGGGGGCTTTTTATTTGGCGCGGGTTCCGCTTTCCGGCAATCCCCGCGCCGCCCGGATCTTCCGTATCATTCAGCAATCCCCGGCCCATGGGGGCCGGGGATGTTTATTGGGTGCGGGTTCCGCTTTCCGGCAATCCCCGCGCCGCCCGGATCTTCCGTATCATTCAGCAATCCCCGGCCCATGGGGGCCGGGGATTGTCCTTGTCAGTCGAAGCAGTCTCCCGCGTGGTTGATGGACACTTCCACGCCCAGCGGCGTTCCGTAATCCTCAATCACCAGATAGGTCTGTCCCCGGTTATTCGATACATGCTTTCCTTCCGGAGGAGCTTCCGGGCGCTGCGCCAGCCGGTTGACAAATATCGTGGTGTTTCCGGTCACCGTGACGCTCTCCTGCACATATCCCAGCGTTTCCTGCTCCGTCCAGAAGTACTGGATCGGAATTCCCCCGGCGGTCATCGGCAGGCCGGAGATGGTCGCGTGCCATCCGTTCGCGTCGCTCAGGATGACGCCGTCCCCGTTGCTCAGACGCATCAGCAGGGATTTCGGCCGCATTCCGGCCGCGTTGTTGTCGTCGTTCCAGATTTTCTGAACCGAGACGCTGGTCGTCAGGATCACCTCCGGCGTTTCCGTCGGTTCGGGGGTCTCCGTCGGTTCAGGCGTCTCCGTGGGTTCCGGCGTTTCCGTCGGTTCCGGCGTGGGCGTCGGCGTGGGTTCCGGCGTCGGGGTGACGGTCACCTGAGTCTCCCGGATATCGAAAGTCTTCTCGATCACGAGCCTTCCGCTGGAAACCGGGTTCACGAAATCCAGGTTCCCGTAATCCGCGCTGTCTTCCGTCGGCTCCGTTTTCAGCGTCCCGTCCCCGTTGTCCGTCACGTTGACGGTCACGGTATAGACCGTGTCCGCGATCTTCACGCCGTTCCGGTCTTCGCCCGTCTCACGGATGGTGTAGGTATGCCTTCCCTGATCCTTCAGCGTATAGCGCAGCGTCGGATAAGCGATCCTTCCGTCCGCGGTGTTCTGCGCGGTCCAGACCCGGTCCGTTCCCTCTTCCCGGATCTCAAAGTCGAAGATGTCGTCCGGCCTCAGCTCCCGGCCGTCGATGGTCTTTTTACCCCGGAAGGTCAGCTCGCCCTTCGCCGTATAGACCTGGTTGACAATTCTCGCCGGCTCCTCGGCGGTGGCGGTATATACGCTTTGCTCCGTATCCTGGCTGATGCGGACATCGGGGTTTTCCGGCAATGTGATGTCCGTCTCCGCGACGGTATAGACCACCGGGATCATGTTCCCGTCCCCGTCCCGCAGCCACTGTCCGTCTCCGCCGCGCCGATAGGCGGGCAGATCCTTCCACGCGGCGCGCCAGGCGCTTTCTTCGCCCGTCCCGTCGGGAGTGCCGTCCAGCACGATGTCCGCCGCGTTCGTCCCGTCCGAATGCTTCGCCGGGGCGCCGTCCGCGCTCAGCCGGAAGGTGACCTTCGTGCCTTGCGGCGGTTCCGTGCCGCCGCCGGTGACGATCCAGGTCTTGTCCGCGGCGACGGTGGTTTCATAGGAGTAGTTTTCGAATACGGCTTCCTGCACCTCGGTGCGGATGCGGCCGTAGTTGACTTCGGGCGTCAGGTCGTGATCCACCTGACCGTTGAAGTAGGTATTGCTGTATTCAAGGTTTCCGTCGATGATCCGTCCTTCCTCAACCCGGAGCAGCTCCGCGCTGAAGACTTCCTTTTCATCCTGCCAGTCGGTGCAGATGGTCACCACAAAAGCCAGATATCTGGACGGTACGTAGACGCTGCCGTCCGTGACCGGATTCTCCCGGATCAGGAACGTGCGGTTCTTTCCGATATCATCGGGGGTGACCCGGCCCAGGGAGATCGGCACGCCCCTGAACTGGATGGGCTTGTTCTCCCCGGCCCTGGCCCCGCTCACGCTGCCGGTTACCGAGCTCAGCAGCTGATCCTCGTACTCTTTCCAGTTCTGCTGCCAGGTCCATTTCTCTTCCCACATCTGGAAAGTGAAGGTTTCTCCGTCCTTCATGCCCCGGTTATAGAGAACCTTGTCCGCGGAAGGCGTCCAGAAGACCTCGGAGGGTTCCGGCGGCGTGCCGATCGTCACGGAGCCGTTGGATCCGATGCCGCCGCCCTTGGTGCCGGAGGTATTGTCCCGGATAATCATTGGCAGGGAGGTGGGCTGGTGTCCGTCCGGATTCGCCGTCAGCGTCACCTTGCCGTCCCACAGCGCGTTGCGGATATTCGCCAGCTGCGAGGGCTTCAGAAGCTCCCCGGTACGGGAATCCGTCCAGTTGTACGGCGCGCCGTTGCTCATATAGGGCGTCACGTATCCGGACATGGTGTCAGAGTTCGTGGTCGGGGGCATCAGCGTGGTATCCGTATAGACATCGCACCCGTACAGCGCGTTGTTGCCGTATACGGCGCCGCCGTCGATGGCGTAAACGCTCGTCGTGGAGCTGGCGCAGCCCGCCACTCCGCCGCCTTCCTCCCTGGCCGTGTTGGCGGTGATCAGCGCGTTGTACACATAGGCGTGGCCGTCCGGGAAGGGAGAGCGCCCGCCGTTGACGTAGATGCCGCCGCCGCCGAAGGCGCCGGTTCCGCACCGGTTGTCCTCGATATGTCCCGCGTTGAAGTATCCCTCGCTGACGCATTCGATGTATACGCCGCCGCCGTTGTACGCGGCGGAGTTCCCGGCAATTGTGCCGCCGTCCATGTTCAGGACCCCCGGCTGACCCGAAACCACCGCGCCACCGCCCACGGCGATGCCGCCGCCGGAGGCGCCCGCGGGGCCATCATACTGGCCGCCCTGGAGATAGACGCCTCCGTCGGCCACGTTGCCCCGGATTTCACCTCCCCGGAGGTTCATCGTGGCGCGGAAGCCGACCCATACGCCGCCGCCGTAGCCTGCGGAGCCTCCGCCGCCGGGGGCATAGTTGTTTTCGATGACGCCGCCCTCCATGTTGAAGGTGGCGCTGCAAAGGCCGATGCCGCCGCCCCAGGCGCCGGTGTTCTCCGTGATCAGGCCGCCGCGCATGTTGACCGTTCCGCCGGAGGTGTAGATTCCGCCGGCCTTGTCCGGATAGCCGAAGCTCTCCGTCCTGCAGTTGGCCCGGATCACCGCGCCGTCCTCAATATTCAGCTCGCCGCCGGACTGCATGATCAGCGTATTCTTCGTGGGAAGATGCGCGCCGTCCAGCACCACGTTCTTCAGCGTCAGATTTCCGCTGCTGACGCGAACCAGGTTGCCGTCAAAGCCTTCGTCCCGGATCAGGATGATCGTGTGATTGAGCCCCTCGCTGTCCCACACCTGCGTGTCGCTGACGGTCACCGTTCCGATGACGCGGAAAACCATGCTCCCGCTGTTTTCGGCGGGCACGGGAAAGCGGACGTCCCCGGGATCATAGCTCATCCGGCCGGCCTGATAGGCCGAGATCAGCACCTGCTCCAGGTCCGTATAATAGTAGTCCCTGTAAACGGTTTCCCCGGCGGCCGGCGTGTCGTGCGCCGCCGCGTATTCCCGGGCCTGCTCGAAGGTCCGGAAGGGGTTGTCTCTGGTTCCGTTGGGGTTCCCGGCCCTCCTCGTTCCGTCAATATAGATGCCCGCCAGGTCGTCCAGGAAATGGAGCTCGCCCTCCGGGCGGAGGGGCAGCTTCCCTTCGGGGTAGTCCGTCTGCTTGTGCGCCGCGAAGGCTGCGGCGGATTCCGGCATGCCGGCGAAGATCTCCCCGCCGACGCCGTCCGTGCCGCTGTTCTTCCCCAGATAGACCCGCTTCAGTCCGTCATTTCCCGCGAACACCTGCGCTTCCGCGCTGATCTTCGCGGCATTCGTCAGAATGATGTTTTCAAACGCTCCGATCTTCCCGGACAGCTTGTCGCCGAATTCCCGGCTCTCATCGATGTAGGAGGTTCCGCCCTGGAAGGCCCCGTTCTCCGCCTTGGAGGCGCCGGCCTGCAGCCGGAGTGTTTCCACCGGGCCAGTAAAGGCGCCTGCTTTGATCACGGCCGGATTGCTGCCGGTGATGACCACGGCGTCCATTCCGCCGCATCCGTCGAAGGCGCCGGAGGCAATGGAAGTTTCCCCGTCATCACTGCTGCTGATCACGACGGACCGAACCGACTCGCTGCCGAGGAAGGCATTCGCTTCAATCGTCACGTCTTCGCCGCTGATGCTGACCGATTCCAGCTTCGCGGAATGATCGAAGGCTCCTTCCTCGATCAGGACGTCCCCGGCCTTCCGGATGTCGGCCTTCTCGATCTGGCAGCCCTCGAACGCGCCTGCGCCGACCGTCACATCGTCCGCCCAGTCCACGGTGAATTCCCGGATTCCCGTGCAGCCCTTGAAAGCGTTCTTTTCGATCGTCAGGTCCCCGGTGCTGGTATTTCCGTAGTAGTATCTGGTAACGCCGAATGTCAGTTCCTCAATCGCGGCGTCCCCGCTGAAAGCGGATTCTCCGATCGTTACAGCGTCCGCCTCCGTGAAGGCAACCGTCTTCAGGTTTTTACATCCGGCAAAGGCGTTCTCCTGAATCGTGACATCCCGATCCGCCTCCACTTCCAGCGCGGTCAGCCGGCTGTCCCCGCGGAAGGTCCCGTCCACGGAATCCGTTCCGCCGACAATGTGCAGCGTAAACGCGGTGGTGCTGAAGTCGCCTTCCCTGAAAGGCAGACCGCTGGCGTCGTATCCGTCTTCGCGGAAGTATTGCCTGAAGCGCTCCGCGTAATTGTAATCCGCGTTCACCGCGTCCAGGGCGTGCGCCATGCTGGAGAAGGGCTGGTTCTCGGATCCCTGCTCCTGCCCGGTATAGTCGGTGTCCACATACACATCCTTCGGCCCTTCATCCAGGGCATAGACAGTATCAACCGAGACGGCCGCATTCGCGAAGCTGTGGCTGTTCCAGGCTTCCTCCCGGGGGCTCGGCAGGTTGAGGTACATCCTGACCCGCTTGTTGCTCGGGAAGGAATCGTCCGTGATGTAGGGGTCGTCCCAGTCCGGGTCAGTTCCGCCGATATAGGCGGTCAGGGTGGAGACCTCCCCCGTTTCGGAGTAGAAGGTTTCATCCTGGAATCCGCCGCAGCCGTCCCGGACGATCAGAACGCGGAGCCGGTCCGCCCGGACCGAGTCGGCGTGCATCTGATGCGGGATTGTGCCGTTGACGATCAGCTGCTCCAGCTGTGTCTCTCCGCCCAGCGCCATGTTTCCGAAGGGCGCCGCGTCTCCCTCGATGGTCAGCTTCTTCAGCTGCGGGCAGTCAGCCAGCGCATAGTCGCCCAGATACAGCTCATCCGTCGGGATCGTCAGCTCCGTCAGGGCCGTTCCGCGCAGCGCGCTGTCGCCGATTCCGCAGATCGGATCGGCGGTCTCCAGCTTCTTCAGGCTTTCGCATCCCCGGAAGGCGTCGATGCCGATGGTAAAGCTGCTTCCGCTGCTTCCTCCGACGGTAAAGCTCTCCAGATGGACCGCGCCTTCAAACGCGCTCTGTCCGATGGCGGCGTGTGCGAAGTCGGAGCGGGTCGGACCGTATGAGCTCTCGGGACAGAACTCCTCAGAATCCGTCAGCGCGGATTTCACCGTCACGCTCAGGACCTTCGTATCATCCTTGAAGGTTCCCGCCGGGATCGCGGAAAGCTGGTCGATCTCCAGGGTATACATGCCGTTCAGTTCGCTGAAGGAGGAAGGCGCCGCGGCCAGACCGTTCTCCATGACGACAGCGACGGTTTTCGTGCCGCTGCCCGCGAAGACGGTGCTGTCCCTGAGCTCCACCGCTCCCTCCCCGGCAAAGGTGATCCGCTCGAGGGTGGCGATTCCGCTCATGGCGCCGTCTCCCACGATGCTGGGTTCGCTGTTGTTGAACTCCGCGCCGGTGATGATGATTCCTTCCGGAGGATTCTTCAGCGCGTTCGCGGCGATGCCCACCACCTTGTAGGTTGCCCCCTCGATCTCTCCGGACCTGTCCGGAATCGCCAGGGTGCTCCCGGTGAAGTCCGGGCCGTATCCGGTGATCGTGGCGTTCCCCTGCTGATCCACCAGATAGGTATAGATTCCGTCCGTCATCTCCCGCACGTCCATCCTGTAGGCCGCGGCGTAGGGGCTGAAGCTGTCGGCGGAGATGGTGAAGGAGAGGATCCCCTTTGACTGGTTCGCGGTGAAATCCCCGGTCTTGAATTCCGGGGTGCCGCCCGCCAGATGGAAGAAGGCGAACTCCTCGGGAGCGATGGTGTCGCTGCCGGTATAACCCTCAAGGCTCTGCGTGATCTGCAGGGTGCAGGGCGCGTTCACCGGGCTCCCGTTCGGCGCCTGAAGGGACAGATCAAAGTACCGGACCAGGATGTCCGTATCCGGAATCTCCGCGAACATTTCCGCTTCTCTCGCGGCGGCGATCACGGCCGCCGTGTCCTGGCTGCCGGTCCAGTCCTTGATAACCAGCTCCGTCCCGATGGGGGCGCCGGTGCCCTTCCCGAAGGTGACGCTGCCCGCCTCGCCGGAAACAGTCTGTTTCGCCATGCAGAGGGTGTCGACCGCGGTTCCCCGGAAAGCGTGCTTCCCGATGGTGACCACCGCGTCCTCGTTCTGGACCTGAACCGTCTTCAGGTTCGGGAATCTGCTCATGGCCCCGTCGGGAATGGTGATCTCGCTGAGCCCGCTCTCAAAGACGATGGCCTTCAGGTATGGGAAGCTGTTGGGAGCGCCGGAGTAATAGGAGTCGCTGTCAATAAGGGAGCCGTACATGTCCGCCGGGAAGGCGACGGAAGGAATTTTCTCCGTGTTCCTTCCGACCTTTCCAGGCATCACATGCAGGATGAATCCGTCGAATCCGGGTTTTGTTCCGGAGTTGAAAACGAATCCGTATTCCGTCACGCCGGCTCTCTCGCAGGCCTCCGTGAACAGAGCTTTTTCATGGGTGGCGGAGTACATGCCGCTCATGGCCCTGTCGAAATCGGTAAACGGAGAGGTCTGCGTTCCTTCGCCGCCAAATCCGCCGACGCTGACATAGAGGTCGGAATCCCAGTACTGATCGGAATAATTGTAATCCGCCGTTTTGAGCCAGTTCGAAATGCTGCTGCGGCCGCAGAGGCTGTACAGCTCTTCCCAGGTCATATTGAACCAGGCTGTAGCCTTGCTGTCGTTTCCGAAGGGGCGCTTGGAAAGGCTCCCGGAGACATTTCCGATATAGAGCAGCGCGTCATCCTGTCCGAGGGCGCCGCTGCTGAAGGCGAAGCCGCCCAGGGTCCCGATCTCGTTGAACGCCGCCACGCGGATGTTGTCCAGGGGAACCGCCCCATAAGAATAGGAATAGAAAGCGTAGCTCCGGATATCTCCGGCCTTGCCCAGCACGATCACCCTCTCGAGCGCGGTACAGCCGTCAACGGCATATGCTTCGATCGTCCCCACGTCTCCGGAAACGATGACCTCGGTCAGTGCCTTGCAGTCCTTGAAAGCCCGCGTCCCGATCTCACCGATCTCTCCCGCCCGGACGGAAACAAGGGCATCGTTTTCCAGGAAAGCCCTTCCGGAGATCCTGCCGATCTTTCCGACGGAAACCGTCCGCAGAGCGGCGCATCCCTGGAAGATGCCTTCGCCCGCGAAGATCACGTTCCCCTCTACCATACTGCTCCCCGCCGTTTCCAGCTTCGGGCAGTCCTTGAATGCGGCCTTGCCGAGGGTAACCGTTCCTTCTCCCTTGAATTCAACAGCGGTGAGCCCGGTCATGCCCTCAAAGGCGCTCTCCGCGGCGTCAAAGGCCTGATCCGTATTGAAGACGATTTTTTCAATTGTCCCGTTCTCTTTCAGAGCCCCTGCCTTGATGCCGGTAATCTGATACTTGTCCTCGTTATCGGTGGCGCTGCCGATGGTCACCTCGGCCGTCTCAGCGTTGTATACCCCGCTGATGACCGCCGTAAAGGTGCCGTCCTCCGCGGTCAGATCATAATAGAAGGTATCATCGTGATATCTGGGATTGTTGTAGGCGAGCGCGAAGGAAGAAAAGCTTTCTGACGTGAAAACCAGTTCGGAAACCGTCCTGCTGGTTTCATCGAAAGTAAAGGAAACATTTATTTCTTCCGTTTCCTCCCCGTCCTTCAGGTGGAACAGCCTGACGCTGGGAGTTGCGGTTGGGGCATTCGCCCAGCTGATGGTCTTGTACCAGGTCACCTTCCCGGCGGCTTCCGCCGGGTTCCCGGCAGCGTCTGTCAGGCAGAGATCGTAGTATTCCGCTTCAAAGTCCTCGGGGATCGAGCTCTGCAGGGCGGGAACGGCATCGATCCGGACTGCCGAGAGCCAGACGGGCGCCATATCGCCGGGTTCCTTTTCAAATTTCCCTGCGGCGTTCTCAAAGCTGACCTTCGCGGCGCTGTGGATGGGAGCAAGCTTCCCGCAATCCTGGAAGGCGTCCTGTTCAATGACCGTTGTATCCGTCGCCGTTCCGCCGATGCTGAAGGAGGTCAGATTTCCGCATCCCCGGAAGGCGCCCTCTCCGATCCGGCTCACCGGCCCGTTGATCGACACGGACACCAGATTCGTCAGGTTCTGATATGCTTTCTTCTCAAAGCTGACCGGATCCGTATTGTCCATGGTCACAGCCGCGCTTCCGCAGTTTGCGTAGACTCCGCCGGCCATGCTGAACGGCAGGGCCTTGTCGCACTGCAGCGTGATCGTCCCTCCGGGCACGCTGTCGGCGATGGAACCGTAGGTCACGGCGGGAACCGTGTTCCGGCTGTGGATCAGCAGCGTCCCGTTCTCGGGCACGCAGTGGTTCACGGCTTCATATTCAATGTTTTCGATCTCATCGGCTTCGATCTTCTCCAGGTAGACCTTCTCCCATCCCTTGTAATAATGGAAGGTGTTCCTGCAGATTTTTCCGATTTTTCCCACAGAAAGGACCCGGAGAGCGCCGCAGCGGTTCAGGGTAAACCAGGCGTTGAAGGTGATGGATCCCGGGCCGGTAACCGTCTCCAGCTTGAAGCATTCGCTGAATGCGTATTCACCGTCTATGGAAACCAGTCCTGCTCCGTTCAGCTCAACGCTCTTCAGTTCGGACATCTTTTCGAACGCGCGTTCCCCGACGGAAATCGGATCCTTGTTGTCAAAAATGACTTTCTGGATCTTCCTGTTGTCCTGGAAGACCTTCCCGCCGACGGCAGTGACCTTGTAGGTGACGTCTTCCTCGCCGTTGGCAACGATCACAGGGTCAGAAACAATCGTGATCTCCGTGGCTTCCGTGTCGTAGAGTCCGGTGATCGTCAGGTTTCCTTCTTCGTCCGCGTCATAGTAGAATGTGTTGTCCCGCAGGCGGGAGGCGTTGTCCTGGTAAGCGAAGGCATATGTCCCCTGTTTTGCGGAGTACATCTCAAGCGTGGAGATGGTTCTTCCGTCATCGCTGACCTGGCCGACCTTCACGGCGTCCGTTTCTTCCGCTTCGTCTCCGGAGAGCAGATAGACGATGGACGCACCCCCGGCGGCCAGTTTCGCGGAGCTTACATCGAATCCGGAATTGTTGCTGACAGCGGCATCTTCGCTCTGAACCAGCGCGGATCCGTCCGGAGTTCTCAGCGAAAGCTTCGCGAAGGTGAGCAGCACATGTTCGGTTTTCAGCTCCTCCTGCGCCTTCGCCAGCAGGCCGGCCTTCACGGAAGCCTCAGGCTCATCCGCGGCTTCCCAGACCAGCTTCGTACCCATGGGCAGTCCCGTCTCCGTCCCGGAGATCGTATAGTAGGAGGACGAATCCGCATAGACCTTCTGAGGCCGGGTCGTGACCGGAACCGTCAGCGCGGTGCATCCCTCGAATGGATTTCCGTAGACAGTCAGCTGATCCGTACCGCCGATCTCCAGCTTCTCCAGGGCTGTATCGTTCGAGAAAGCATGATCCTGAAGGGCTCTGACATTGCTGAGCTCGATCCTTTTGATCGAGTTGCTTTTGCTCAGACAGCCTTCTTCCACGATCATTCCGCTTGTGGAACTGACGATCAGCGTTTCCAGCGCGGGATGGGCGGACAGAATATCCCCGTAAATCCAGTTGATGCAGCTGTCAATCTCCAGGTGCTCCAGCGCGCCGCAGCCATAGAAGGTGGAAGAACTGATATAATTGGAGTTTGTTCGGTCAATATCCGTGATTTTGAGGGTTTTCAGGGCCTTGCAGCTGCGGATTCCATTGAAGCTGCCATTAACCCGGATCTCGACGGATTCCAGCTGATCGTTGTTCCGGATCGAAGCGGAGGATAGAATCACAGGGCCGCTGCCTGAAATGCCAGTCAGGTTCGGGACGTTTGAAACCGAATCATCAGCCAGGCTGATCGGATCCTCATTGGCGAAAGAAATGGTTTTGATACGGGAATCGTCTTTGAAGGCGTTCTTCAGAATGCCTGTAACCTTGACAGTCTTCTTTTCTCCGTTGATTTCCAGTTCCGCCGTGCCGGGAACCGTAATGTTCCCGTCTCCGTTGTACCCCTCCGAGAGAGAGATGATCTCAGCTGTCGTTCCGTCCCTCGAGACCCGGTAAACGAAAACCCCGTCCTCCATATTCTTCGGAGGCTCAACATCCTGATACAGCCAGATAACTTGTTTTCCGTTGCTGAAGGTAACCCATTCATATTCGTATGTCCCGTCTCCGTCAGAATCGCAGTACTGACAGATATACATTTTTCTGTATCCCCGATAGGGAATATCGAAAAGATTCTCCAGGGTGATATCATACCAGTTATCCGGATCATAACCGCCGGCATAATCAGCTGTAGTCTCACCGCTCTCATTATCAATTTCGACATACAGATAATAGTAGTAGTCGTACAGCTTTCCTCTTTGGATGATCGCGTCTTCCTGCCCAAGGCTCCGGAGAATCGTCGAAACCTTCAGGGTATCCACACCGCCGATCTTGTAAATCAGATCCCCCGTCTGCTCGTCCGTCACGCCGACGGTAATCGTTTCACCGTTCACGAGGGTGATCGTCAGCTTCTCTTCGCTGGTGAAGGCTTCCTTGCTGGTCAGCAGGAAGTCCTTTTCGCCCACATTGATATCCTTCCGCTCGTTGCAGCTGATCAGCCCGCTGACCTGCTGTACGGTAACCAGGTGCTCGTCCGTAAATTCCACGGAGGCGACCTCGGCGACGCTCAGCGGCTCCCCGTTGTTCCGGATATCCAGCAGGCCGATCAGCTCGGACAGCAGAATCTGGCTTTCTCCGGGGATGGAGTAGTCCACGCCGTTGTAGTGGAAATCCACCGTGTATTTCAGCACATAGGGGGAGCATCCGCCGGTGGTGAAGCTGAATCCTCTGATCGCCCCTTCCCCGATCACGGGTTCCAGATCCGTGACCTGTTCGAAGGTGCCCTTTTCTTCGTCTGTGATGTGATAGAGTTCGCAGGTCACTCCGGTGATGCTCATGCCGTCCTTCTGAGGCAGTGCAATGGGCTCATCCAGCAGAACCGTCAGGGAAATCTCCTTCCCTTCCGGGATCTCTTCCCCGTCCTTCGGGCTGATGTCGAAGGCGGCGTAACCGGTCTCCCGCACCTTGTCGCCTTCTTCGGATCCCTCTGATGCCGGCTTCGCGGCCTTCATCAGCCTTTTTCCGCCGGCAGGCGCTTCCTTCACGCCGATCAGCACGGCCAGCGCGTCCGCCTTTTCGGGTTCGTAACTCTTGACCGTCAGCTCTTCCGCTTCGAAAACGGTCTTCTCTTCCGTCCCGGAACCGTCTTCCGTATCTTCTCCGTCAAGGCCGCCCTCCGCTGCTCCGGGCTGCCCGCCTTCTTCGTCCCCATCCGCGGGAGTTCCGGGCTGCCCTTCTTTGCCTTCCTCATCCGAAGAGGTTCCGGGCTGCTGGTCGCCCCCGACTTTGGTCTGTTCTTCGTCAGAACCGGCCTCCCCGACCTTCGGTTCTCCGTCGCCGGTTCCCTGATCCCCGGTCTGGCCGCCTTCCGCGCCGGCATCATCCGTCGCAGTCCCGGTGTTTCCAGAATCCGGCGTATTCTCTTTTTCTTCTTTCAGAACCTGAACGGTCAGATCCCCTTCACCCGCTCCGCCGGCCAGTTTGAAGCTCATCAGATAGCTGGCGTTGTAGCCGGCGTGGAAGGAAACCTTCAGCTCTCCGTCCTTCGGCTCGGTATGCTCCTTATGCTCCGGGTCTTCCTCATCCGCGATATCCACGGAAGCGCTGACGCCCGAGGTGGTCAGCACCACGTCTTCGCTGCGGTCGGAAACCAACCGGATCACGACGCCTTCCGCCGTCAGCCGGACCGTCTTTGTCTCGCCGACCTTCATCTCCGCGTCCGCGATGTCCTGCTGAACCTGATCCGGGTTTGCTCCGGGATCAGCTTCTCCTTCTTTTCCGCCCTGGTCCTGGCCGGCATCATCGTTGCCGCCCTGGCCCTGACCGGCTTCGTCGGTTCCACCCTGTGCGTCCTGGTTGGCTCCGCTGTTATTTCCCTGTCCGTCTCCGTCGTTTCCGTTATCGTCCTGGCCCTGGCTGTCTCCGTCGTTTCCGCCCTGTGCGTCCTGGTTGGCTCCGCCGTTCCCGCCCTGGCCCTGGTTGTCTCCTTCGTTTCCGTTATCGTCCTGTCCCTGGTTGTTTCCGTTGTCTCCGCCCTGATCCTGGCTGCCTGCGCTGTTGCCGCCCTGGCTCTGGCCGGCCTCGTCATTTTCGTTGCCGCCCTGGCCCGCGTCCTGTTTCCCGGCATCCTGCTGCTGCGGACTGTTCTCCTGAGGAGCATCCCCCTGGGCCGTATCTTCCTGCGGGGCAGCTTCCTGGACCTGCTCCGGCGCTGCCGCAGGCGCAGGCTCCTGGACGCTCGCGGGCTCCGGCGGCTGCGCGTCCGAAGAAGGCTGCTGTTCCTGCCCTGCGTTCTCCCCTTCTCCCTCCCCGGGAGCGTCGGACACAGTCCCTTCGCCGTCGGAAGGCTGTCCCACGTCAAAGCTGTCCCCGACGGATTCCTCCGCGGGAACATCCCCGGCCAGCGCGCCTCCCTCCTGCCACGGCATGTGCGGAACATCGCTCATGATCATGGTCAGAGCAAGCACCAACGCGAAAAGTCTCTTCTTCCAGGTCTCCGACATGGGGGTGTCCTCCTTATCAGCGCACAGAGGTCAGCAAAGCTCGTATGTATACGTCTCGTATACCGTCCTCATTTTATCAGAAAAGCATGGAAAAGTAAAGGTTTTCCGGACGGTTTATCAGCCTCATGGGGGGGCGGATTCCGTCCGGAAAACCTTCAGAATGTAGTTTGTTTTTCTGTGCTTTGTATGATTTCCTGTCAACAGGCGGAACATCCATGTATAATCCGGTCTGTTATGGGGCCGGAGAACGCTCCGCCCCTCCCTCTTTTCTCATGGGCGCTTATTCAAAGAGGTTCTCAAAATGCCTGTCGCAGGCTTTTTCCAGCGCGTCAACGATGATCTTCAACGCCTTGATTCTGGCGTACTTCTTGTCATTGGACTCGATGATGTGCCACGGGGCGAATTCGGTGCTGGTCTTCTGCAGCATTTCGTCCACCGCGACCTCGTACTGGGGCCACTTCTCCCGGTTCCGCCAGTCCTCCTCCGTGATCTTCCACTGCTTTTCAGGGGTGTTCTGCCGGTCGGTAAACCGCGCCAGCTGGGTCTCCTGATCGATATGGATCCAGAATTTCAGCACCACGGCGCCCCAGTCCGTCAGCTGGCGCTCAAATTCATTCATCTCGTTATAGGCCCGCTTCCAGTCCTTCTCCGTGCAGAAGCCCTCCAGCCGCTCCACCATCACCCGGCCGTACCAGGTCCGGTCAAAGATGCAGATATGCCCGCTCCTGGGCAGCCGGGTCCAGAATCTCCAGAGGAACTGGCGGTTCAGTTCGTGGGGCTCCGGCGAAGCGATGGGCTTCACGTCGAACCCTCTGGGATCCAGGGGATAAGCCACCCGGCGGATGTTTCCGCCCTTGCCGGCCGCGTCCCAGCCCTCATAGCAGATGATGACCGGGATCTTTCTCCGGTAAATCATGTTGTGCAGCTCGCTCAGGCGCGCCTGCAGCTTCTTCAGCTGCTTCTTGTAGTCCTCGTCGCTGATGGAGACCTTCAGATCCACGTCCTTCAGCTTCGGCATGCTGATCAGCGGGAACTCCTCCTCGAAGGGATCGCCCACGTATCTCTCGCTCTCCAGCGAGGCCTCGATCTCGCCCACCAGCAGCTTCAGCGCGTCCCGGACCGCCGTCTTCCTGCGTTTTCCGTCCAGCACATGCCACGGGATGGTCCCGGTCTCCTCCATGAATTCGTCATAGGCCCTGACGAACTGCTTGTATTCCCTGTGCTGCCAGAGGTCGTCCTCCGTCACGCGCCAATCCGTGTTCGCGTCCGCGCTCAGCGCCTGCAGCCGCTCAAACTGTTCCTTCCGGTCGATGTGCAGGAACATCTTCAGCACCAGGTATCCCCCGTCGCGCAGCTGGCGTTCAAACTCATTGACGGACCGGACCCGCCGGGTGAATTCCTCCTTGCTGATTTCCCGCCGCAGCTGCTTCCGGACCGCGCTCTCCATCCATCCGGAATCCAGGAATACGACCTTTCCGTTCTCCGGAATCTCCGTCGCGTAAGGATACAGGAACGGATAGCGCGCTTCGCTTTCCGGAATGATCGCCGGGGAGACCACGTTGTAGAAGCGGGGATCCATCTCGCTGATCAGCTCCTTGATCAGGCTGCCCTTCCCCGCCGCGGCCCAGCCCTCGATCAGCACAAGCACAGGCAGCTTCCTGTCCCGCATCCGCTGCTGCTGCGCGCTCAGCTGCTCCCGGAGCGCCTTGATCTCCCGGCTCAGTTCCTTCTTGTCCTCCGGCTCGCTCTTCTCAAAATCCTTCAGCATTCCTCAGGCCTCCTGTCAATATTCAGTTTCCCATGTCGTTAAGCCGATCATAACACTCGGTTCCGCGCCCGTCAAGCGCGTTTCTGTTCCTGATTCTCCTGATGGCCGCCTCAAAGTGGACGGAACACAACCGGAAACGGGGCTCCGCAAATTGCGGAGCCCCGTTTCCGGTTCTCTTTCAGGAGCAGGGAGAACCTCTCCCCGCTTCTGAAAGATGGTTTGTAATTTGTTGTCGGTTTATTCCATGGTCTCACCGGTTCCGCGGAAGACTTCTCCGAGGCCCAGGGGAGTCATGACTTCGTTGATGACGATGTAGCTCGTTCCGTTCACGTTGATCCTGCTCTGCGTTCCGTCCTTTTCCGAAATCGGCAGATACTGGATGATGATCTCCATGGAAGCGCGTGTCATCGTTCCTTCGACAAACTCGGTCTTCGTCTCGTAGTTCTCGAAGGCGGGAGCTTCATACCGGTAGGTGTCGCCGAACTTCATGGTCACAACCTGATCCTCGGCCAGCCTGGTTCCGTCCAGCGTCAGATACTGGATGGTCAGAACCGCGTCCTGCCGCGAGTAGTGCACTTCAAGTTCAAGATCCTCCGTGATCGTGCCGCTCACAGCCGCCTGGTCCGGGTTGTATCCGGTCACCGCGGGCGACGTTACATTGTAGGCCGCGCCTTCCTGATAGGTCTTGTGGAAGTCGGCCGCCACGCTCTGCCCGTCCGCCAGATAATGGATGATCAGGCTGTAGGTCGGGATCACGGGAACTTCCGCCGCCGTGATGGTGAAGGTTCCGGCCACATAGGTAACCGTGTAGTTGCCCTGGGCCGCTTCGCCGTTGGCGCGGATCGGATAGGTTCCGGCTTCCTCGCCAGTCCCGCGCGTCAAGGTGTACGCAATGGTGTCAGTTCCGACCAGTCCGTCCACCTCCGCCGTCAGCGCGGGATCGTCCTCTCCGGCCGTCTTGCCGGCGTTCCTGGCGGTTACGGTCACGGCCTTCGGCGTGATTCCGTAGACTCCGTTCACCGCGGTCACCGTGTAGTTCGGGTTCGTACCCGGCGTCACGCTGATCGCGTACTCGCCGACGTTCTCGCCCTCCGCCCGGGCCAGCGTGTAGTTCAGGGTATCGGTGCCGACCAGGCCGGTCACGGCCGCCGTCAGCGTCTCGTCCTCATTGCCGTAGATCTTGGTGCGGTTCTCCGCCGTCACGGTCACGGCCTTGGGCGCTATGGTCATCTCCGCCGGCGCATAGGTCACCAGGTAGTTCCCCTGCTCCGCTTCTCCGGCCGCGGTAATCGCGTAGGTTCCGGCGTTCTCGCCGATCTGCCTGCTCATGTTCACAGTCAGCAGATCCGCGCTCTCGCCGGTCACCATGCCGCTCACC
>CAMVDI010000012.1 GCA_947166205.1 uncultured Clostridia bacterium | reverse complement strand
TTCGCGGGGCATTAGCGCAGCTGGTAGCGCACCACACTGGCAGTGTGGGGGTCAGGAGTTCGAATCTCCTATGCTCCACAAACACCCTCGGAAGCAGAAAAGCTTTCGGGGGTTTCTTTTTGCTTATTGCAGCCTTTTTTTCCTTGTAGATCCTTCTCGATTGACGTCTAATAATGTGAAAGGAGGTGCAAGCAGACATGCAAACGGTCATGGGCCCTGACCGTACACCGGAAGAAGAGATTACCCGTATTATCCTACAGAATCGCTAAAAAACTTCAGATCAACCACGACTACGAAGTCGGGATCAAGTTCCGCATCAGCGTCGGGCAGTATATGCGGATCGCGGCATAAGGGCCCGGAAACACGAACTCCCACGGGGTAATGCGCCTCGTGGGAGTTTTTTGTGTTACGCTTCTTTTCTTCGTGTAAGGAACATCTGCCAGGCGATGGTAAGCAAAGCATAAATGGCAAGTGCTACCAAAAGTATGCTGAGGAGATCCCGATCCATAAAGAAGCTTGTGGTCTTCATTCCTTTCAAAAGAAGATGCGACAGAATGTAAGAAACTGGTGCAAAGAATAGTTGACGCAGAATCCAACTATATGTCCAATTCCTCAGAATTCCCCAAGTCAGTCCGCATACTCCGGCTGCTGCAAGTGCAATCATAAGATAATAGGCCAGCGCAAGACGCGGAAGGATTTCCACACCACCTTTCATGGGCGTGCCCCACAGTAATGTTTGTGGTTGCTCAAGCCCATAGATCAGGCGATCAGGTACGGGGAAGATGGTTGATTCATAATATGACTGAGCAAGATTATCAGAATGCTGGTTTGTACTTAAAGCCTGAATAAACAAGGTATGTGTTCCGTCATCATCAACCACAATGTGTTCTTGAAATCCATTAACGATGCTGTTCACGTTAAGAACAAGACCCTCGTCTGTATGTTTAGCAGTATAAGGCGCTGTTGTTGGCGAGGGAGTAACGGATTCGCTGGTTTCAGTATCACGCTCATCAACGACCACATCTTCAGGTTGGTACGTTTTTACTCCGACAATCTCAATTAATCCGTCCTGCCAAGGTACCAACTGAATAGCCATTGTGCGGAAAAAATAGGTATAAACTCCAACGAAGACGATCAGCGCTGCCAGTGCAGCGGCGTAAAGGCGCTTTTTTCGTATCTGTCTCTTCAAATTCTGAAGCGGTTTTACGGTATCAACAGGATTCTCTGCTGGAACGTTCATCTCAGAGAGTTTTGCCCGGCAATCAGCGCACTCATCCAGATGTTCTTCAATCAGAACCCTGGTTTCCTGCTCGACCATGTTTTCCGCGTACAGCGGCAGCAAATCACGTGTAACGGCACAGGGCAGTTTCATGATCATTCCTCCATTTTCTCTTTAATCTTGGTACGCGCTCTATGAAAGACTACGCACGCCCAGTTTTCCGATTTGCCGAAGAGCTCTCCGATATCCCTGAAGCTTAGTTGACCTAAAGTTCGGAGTGTGAATACCTCCCGATAGGGCTCGTCCAAGTGATGGAGCAGTCGATGGATGCGCATGCTTTCATCCTGACGCACAATCGCTTCTTCCGGCCCGATGGACGGGTCTTGAAGCGGCAGCGCGTCATCAATCGGCTGATTCTTCCTTATCCGTTGCTCTGAAAGCCATAGATTTTTGGCAATGGCACAGAGCCAGCTTTTCAGGCTGCTCTTTCCCTGAAACTGATCCAGAGTTCGCATTGCCTTAAAGAAGGTTTCCTGGGCAATCTCTTCAGCAGTCTGCGGATTTCCGGAGAGTGAGAGCGCATAACGATAAACCGAGTCGAAGTAGTCTTGATAGATCTGATCAAAAGAACCAGGCTGCATAGAGCTCTCAACCCCCTTTCACTTTATTAGACGCAGAACTTGAAGAAATCTTACAAATAAATTTTTGATGTGGCTTTTTCGATGCCACCCCATTGTTATACACGATTTCCGGCCCTTAAGCCATTCCTATTTCTTTCAGATTCAATCAACTCATGAAAATGGCGGAATCATTGCCAAAAATGAGGATCCCCACGCAGCCAATGTATGCCACGTGGGGATCCTTTTATCTTCCCAGGGCGTCGCAAAGACCTGACACAATTGCGAGGCCCTGTTTTTTTGCGTTTTTGCCTTGTTCCGCCGGGCCCTGCATGTTATGATTTTATCCGACGCAGGAGACATAAACCGGAGGGGGACAGCGGGACGCGTGGCGGAATACCGCGATAAGGCTTATCAGGCGGCCTTGCCGCGTACAAGGACAGGACGGCGGAAGCGGGACACACGGAAGCCTATCAGCCCTGGACGAAGGAAGAGGATCAGCAGCTGATCCGGGAATACAGAAGCGGGAAAACGACGAAAGAACTGTCGGGGATTCACAGGCGTACGGCAGGCGCGATCAAGAGCCGGCTGAAGAAGCTGGAGCTGGTATGACAGAAGGAGGAGACCATGAGAATCAGTACGGATGAAAGAGGAATACTGCTCGAGTACGGCGTCAACCGCCTGCGGGTTCAGCCTTGGGGACCGGACGGGATCCGGGTCATGATGACGGCGGAAACGGAACCGGACCTGAACGACTGGGCATTGACGGGGAATGCGAATGGCGGATCGAGACGGAAGAAGTGGATATGACGGATCCCTGGTACCGCCCGGAGAAATACGCCCGCTACCATCAGCGGGGAACCCGGTACCGGCTGATCAACGGAAAACTGACGGCGCTGATCAATGAGGAAGGCTGGCTGTCCTTCCTGAACCAGGACGGAAAGGTTCTTCTCCAGGAATGCTGGAGAAACAGGGACCGGGTATGCAGGTACGCCGTGCCCACCGGCATCCCCGCCCGGGAACTGAAGCCGATTCCCGGCTCCCGGGATTACAGGCTGGATATGCGCTTTGAGGCGGACGACCTGGAGCGCATTTACGGCATGGGACAGTACCAGATGAGCGGGCTGAACAAAAAAGGAACCGTCCTGGACCTGGAGCACCGCAATTCCCAGGCCTCCGTGCCCTTCTATGTCTCCAGCCTGGGGTACGGATTCCTGTGGAACAATCCGGCTGTGGGGCAGGTCGTTTTCGGCAGCAACCGGACAGAATGGCGGATTCCTTCCACCCGGAAGATGGATTACTATATCACCGCGGGGGACACGCCGGCGGAGATTCTGGAGCATTATACGGCGGTCACCGGAAGGACGCCCGACATGCCGGAATACGGTCTGGGTTTCTGGCAGTGCAAGCTGCGCTACCGCACCCAGGAAGAGGTTCTGCAGGTGGCCAGGGAATACAGGCGCCGGGGGCTGCCGCTGGACGTGATCGTGGTGGACTTTTTCCACTGGACCCTGCAGGGAAACTGGGCCTTTGATTCGGAGTGCTTCCCGGATCCGGAAGGCATGATCCGGGAGCTGAAGGAGATGGGCGTGGAAACCGCCGTTTCCATCTGGCCCACGGTGGATGAGCGCAGCGAAAACTACGGGCCGATGGCGGACCGGGGTTATCTGATGCGCACGGACCGGGGCAATGCCCTGAGCGGTTCCGGATGGATGGGCGCCATGGTCTATTATGACGCGACCCATCCGGGAGCCCGGGCCTATGTATGGGATAAAGCCAGGAAGAACTATTACGAGAAGGGCGTCCGGATCTTCTGGCTGGACGAGGCGGAGCCGGAAATCGGCCCCTATGAATTCGACAACTGGCGGTATTATCTGGGGCCGGCCTCCCAGGTCAGCAATATCTACCCGAGGGAATATGCCCGGGGCTTCTATGAGGGGATGAAGGCGGAGGGCCAGAAGGAGATCATCAGCCTGGTTCGCTGCGCCTGGGCGGGAAGCCAGAAATACGGCGCCCTGACCTGGTCCGGAGATATTCATTCCTCCTTCCGGGCCATGCGGGAACAGCTGCAGGCAGGCCTTTCCATGGGGATGGCGGGCATTCCCTGGTGGACCTGCGATCTGGGCGGCTTTATCGGCGGAGACCCGACGGATGAGCATTTCCGGGAGCTGATCGCCCGCTGGTTTGCCTGGGGATGCTTCCTCCCGGTATTCCGGCTTCACGGGGAAAGATCTCCCTGGGAGACCCGGGAGATCGTATTCAAGGAGAACGGCCGGCAGGTTCTTTCCACGGGCGCCGCGAACGAACTCTGGTCTTTCGGGGAACGGAACTACGAAATCATGAAGCACTATCTGTTCATCCGGGAGCGCCTTCGCCCCTATATCCGGGAGGCCATGAGACGGACCTCCCGGACCGGCGAACCGGTCATCCGTCCGCTGTTCTTTGACTTCCCGCGGGATCCCGGGGCCTGGGACTGCGAAACAGCCTATATGTTCGGACGGGATATCCTGGTCTCACCGGTCCCCCGGCCCGGGGTGAACGAACGGGAGGTTGACCTGCCGGCAGGGGAGGAATGGATTGAAAGCGCCACCGGCAAACGGTTCGCGGGCGGGCAGACGGTTTCCGCGAAGGCGGATCTGGCCGTCATTCCCGTCTTCGTACGGGCGGACTCCGGAATCCGGATTTATGAGTAACAGGGGAAAATGGGGGGGCGGTTCCTTTTGGAACCGCCCCCATTCTTGTCATGTCTTCTTACGCTTTGTCGATGGCTTCCCACAGGCCGTTGATGTAGGCCGCGCCCAGGGCCCGGTCATACAGGCCGTAGCCGGGACGGCCCTGCTCGTCCCAGATCATGCGGCCATGGTCCGGGCGGATGTAGGTGTCAGGGCAGGTGTCATGGATGGCCTTCACGATCTCATACAGATCCAGATCGCCGGTGGAGGACAGATGCGCCGCCTCCCGGAAATGATGATAACCCAGGTATTTCACATTGCGCACGTGCATCGCGCCGATCCGGTTCATCTCGCCGAAGTGGCGGATGATGGCGGGGATATCGTTGTCCGGATTGCTGCCCAGGGAGCCGGTGCACAGGCACAGGGTGTTGGCGGGGCTGTCATGCAGCTGCACCATCCTGTCAAAATCCTCCTGGCTGTGGGTGATGCGGGGCAGGCCGAAGATGGGCCAGGCGGGGTCATCGGGGTGGCAGGCCATCCTGACGCCCACTTCTTCGCAGACCGGGATGACCGCGTCCAGGAAGTACTTGAAGTTTTTGCGCAGGTCATCGGGCCCGATGTTCTCATACTGCTTCAGGGTTTTTTCAAGCAGCGCCAGGCGCTCGGGCTCCCAGCCGGGCAGGGTGAAGCCATGGCTGTCCTCGGCGGTTTTCCGCACGATCTCCAGCGGCCCCATCTGTCCCAGATCCTTTTCATCGAAATACAGGCTGTTGCTGCCGTCCTCGGGAATCACCCGGGCCAGATCCGTGCGCAGCCAGTCGAATACCGGCATGAAGTTGTACACGATCACCTTGACGCCGTGCCGCGCCAGCATGCGGATCGTGGAAATGTAATTGGCGATATACTCCTCACGGCTGGGGAGACCCATTTTGATGTCCTCATGGACGTTGACGGACTCGATGACCTCGATCTCCAGGCCCGCGTCGTTGACCTCCTTCTTCAGGGCCACGAACTCCTCCTCCGGCCAGTCCACGCCCGCGGGCTTGTCCAGCAGGCCCATCAGACCGGTCATGCCGGGGATCTGTTTGATGTACTTCAGGGGAATGGGATCGCTCTGACTTCCATACCAGCGAAAGGTCATTTTCATGGGTTGTTCCTCCTTCTATAATGGTCTGTAACGGATCATGAATCCACAGATATCTTTGGACGCGGGAGCTCAGATGGGCGGGAAGGTCCGCCGCTTTTCCGGACGGGGGGCTCTCCTTTTCCCGCGGTCCCGGATTCCTACAGCCCCAGATTCTCCCTGAATTCCTTCAGGAGCGCCTCCTGACAGGCCCCGGCGTACCGGCCGTTCAGGAATTCTTCCAGCGCCTCGTCCAGGAACCGCTTCCAGCTTTCCGCCTCCCGGTTCACCAGGATGGGATAATACAGCACCTGATTGTCCGCGGCGGCCTGCTCGTCGCCCGGCGCGTCGCCGCACATGAGGATGGCATCATAGCCCTTTTCCTTCAGGCGGCTGATGCAGTAGGCCTTGCTGCCCATCTCCTGGGTGCAGAGCAGATCCACGTGGTCCAGAAGGCCGAAACGCCGCCATTCGTCCCGGACGGCCTCCGGATTGGCGCTGGACACCACCACCACGTCGGCCTGACGGTGCGCGGCGGCGAGGGCCTCCTTCACTCTTCAAATGCCGGCATCCTTATTCCTCCCGTTTGTTCTCAATCGCTTTCAGCTCCACCTCAATGGCCCGGATGATCCCGCTGTCCAGCCCGGCAAAGCGCAGGCTGTCCCGCAGGGTGATCACCCCGGCGGCCGCGGAAGGAATGCCGCCCAGCCGCCCGTGGAAGGTTCTGTCCAGGAACGCCTTTCCCAGAGGGTGCTCCATCAGGTACTTCATGGTGCAGTCCAGATTCAGGGTTTCTTCCCGGTTCCCGTTCACCATAGCGCCAAAACGGGGCGCCGTCAAGCCCTGATCACTGATGCCGCCCATCACGTCGGAAAGCCAGGAAAGGCTGTCCTCCACCCAGTCGGGATAACGATCGCTGAAGGATTGGCCGTTGATGCTGGCATCCCCCGTGGACAGGCCGTGAGGGCCGTTGGCGTAGATATGGCTTTCAAAGGCGATATCCTTTTCGCACAGCGCGTTGACCATGTGCAGGGCGTTCTGCACCGGCACCAGGTTGTCGGTGCGGGTGGCGAAGACGAAGCAGGGGCAGGTGCGCTCATCCACGGCGGAGGGAACGTCCGGCGCGGAGGGCAGGTAATCGTGGGCGCAGTCCCCGTCAATCACGGGATAGCCGAGAATGGCGGCGCTGGGCCGGTTCCTGGACATGGCAGCCGCGCAGGCCGCCAGATGGCCGCCGGCGGAAAAGCCGATGACAGCCACCCGGTCCGGGGCCACATGCCACTCCGCCGCGCGGCCGCGGATCAGCCCCATGGCCATCTCGTAATCCTCCAGGGGATGGGGCCACTTCGCCTGCTCATTCAGGGAATAGCGCAGGATGAAGGCCTGATACCCCGCCTTCAGGTACGGAAAGGCCACGGGATCGGCTTCCCGGTCCGAGCAGAAATGGTATCCGCCGCCGGGAAGGATCAGCACCGCCGGCCGGCGGTCGATCCGGCCGAATTCTCCGCCCGCCGCCTGGATATACGCGGTCAGGCTGACGTTTCTTTCCTTGTTCAGAATAAGAAATTCTTTTTCCATGGGGCTTTCTCCTTTACAGACGGGTATCCCAGCGCCCGCAGAAAACGGTATCGTCCGGCGTGCCCTGGAAGGCGCTTTGCCCGGTAATCTTTTCCACGGCCGCCCGCACGTTTTCCCGGTTCGGGCCGTAGGCGTTGATGAAGGTGTGGATGTTGGCGCAGTCCGCCAGGTGGTTGGTGTAGTTCAGGCTGACGCCCACGGTGGTCCCCCTGACCGGCTGTTTTTGTGCTGCCGCTGCCGAGGTCCTTTTGTGAAAAACACAAGAGGACCATACCTCTGTATTTGAACCGTCCCCTGTGTTTTTCAGGGGAGGAGCTTCAGCATGTCCCCGCGGACATAGCCTTCCTTTCCGTTTTCGGTCCGGATATAGTACCAGAGGGCGCCGCTGCTGTCCGAGGCTTCGTCCAGGACGGTGACCTTCGTGCCTTTGGAGGAAATCTGGACGACCTTTTTGCTGGATTTGCTGGTTTCCGCGCGGACGTTGACCCTGGCCTTCGCCGTTCTGGCGTCTCTGGGATACGCCAGCTCCGCCCCGGTTCTTTCCCCCAGCCCCGGTCCGAAAACGATCATGCTTCCCTGGGAGCGGAAGTCAGCCCCGCCGGTTTCGATCACCCTGCCGCGGAAGGCCATGGTGGCGGTCAGCCCGCCGTCCAGGTTCAGCGCCTCCACGCAGCCCAGCTCCTTCATCTTTTCCGCCAGCCAGTCCAGATGCACTCCCGCGTATTTGTCGCTGGGCCTTCCCCGGACGACGACCGCGATATAATGCCAGGGCTCCACCATGCCCAGGGCCACCCGGGGCTCGTTGTATCCCGCGTCCATGGCGTTCATGACATTGGGCCCGATTTCGCCTTCCGTTACGAGGGCGGGGCCGAAGGCGAAGACATGGACGGCTCCCTGCTCCACGTATTCCTCCGGCGTCAGGGCGTCGCAGAGGAAGGTCTTCATGCTGCCGTCCTCATAGACCGCCATGGTGTCCAGATTCGGCCAGGAGCGGCGGTACTTGGCGGAAGAGCTGTCCCGGGTCTTCCGGGCGATGATCTCACCGTTCCGGACGATCACCCCGAAATAATCATACTGCTTGAGCCGGAGCCCGTACATATCGTCCGACATGGCGAAGACGGAGGGGTTGGCCTCCATCAGCAGCTCCGGATGAACCAGGCTGTACCCCGCGGGGCGCTTCTGGGTGGGCTGGGTCTGAATGGCGGAAAGGGGCTGCTCCGGAGACGCGTAAATCTCCGCCACGCAGTATTCCCGGATGTATTTCTTCCGTTTATAGGTGACGTCCTCCCGGTATCGCTGGATCCTCACCGAGAGGGACTCGCTGGCGTATTCCCAGACGCCCTCTTCCTCGTCCTCCAGGATATATTCCTCTCCGGGATTGTCCCCGATCAGAAAACCCCGGTCGTCAAAACTCCAGGATTCGCCCCGGCCCAGGCCCGGAAGAAGCAGGAGAACCAGCAGCAGCGCGGCGGCGAGGAAACGCTTGCCCCCGCAGTTCCTTATTCCATCCCTCACGATCCATTCTCCTTCTACCGGCAGCGCTTTCCGGTTTTCGATCAACTGCCCCGCGGACGGCGAGGGCAGACCCTGTCAGGTTCCGGAGAGGAAGTATACCCCCGAATCCGTGAAATGACAAGGTGAGCGGCCCGGCGCCCCGGGAATTCTTTCCGGTCAGATCCGGATGGTCAGCACGTTTATGCCCAGCATCTGGTTTTTCCCTTCATGGGATGCTCCTTTCCTGGCCCGGAAGTCCGGCGGGACGGAAGTCAGATGTCCCGGAGCCATTATACCAGATCCGGCGTAAAAAAGAACAGACGTCCGAAGAAAGCTTTTTCCGCGCCTGCGCTGAAAAGCTTTTTCCGCTGCCTGCGCTGAAAAGCTTTTTCCGCCGGACCCGGAAGGTTTTCCGCCGGAAGCGCGCCTGATGCCGGAGCTGTTTTCACGGGACCCGGCATTTTTTTCGCCGGAGTCTTGACAGGGGCCGGAGAGCGGAGTATGATGGACACAACGATTAAACGATCGTTTAATCGTTAAGAAAAACGGGAGGACGCGGAAATGAGAAAGAGCTACAGGATCGATGTGGACTGCGCGGCCTGCGCGGACAAAATGGAAGTGGCCGCGGGGAAAACCCCGGGCGTCCGGGAAGCCAGCGTGAACTTCATGACGCTGAAGATGAAGGTGGAATTTGAGGATGGAGCCGATCCGGACGCGGTGATGCGGGAGGTGCTCCGGAACTGCAAGAAGGTCGAAAGCGACTGCGAGATTTATCTTTCCTGAGGGCGGACCCGATCGTGAAACACGCGCCATCGCGCGGAGGAGGGAACGGCAGTGAATCGGAAACAGAAGAGAAATCTGATCCGCATCGCGGTTTCGGCGGCCATAACGGCCGCGCTTCATTTCCTGCCCGTTACGGGCTGGCTGAGGTTCGCGCTGTATATGACCGCCTACCTGATCATCGGATACGACATTCTAATCAAGGCCTTCAAGGGGCTGAAGAACCGTCAGCCCCTGGATGAGAATCTGCTGATGGCCGCCGCCACCCTGGGGGCCATCGCGCTGGCCCTGTGGCGGAAGACCGGGGACTACAACGAAGCCATCGCCGTCATGCTCTTTTACCAGATCGGCGAATGGTTCCAGAGCTACGCGGTGGGAAAGAGCCGCAGGAGCATCTCCGCCCTGATGGATATCGCGCCGGACAGCGCGAACATCGAGACGGAGAACGGTCAGCTGGAGCAGGTGGATCCGGAGGATGTGGAAACGGGAACCGTGATCGTCATCCAGCCCGGGGAGCGGATCCCCATCGACGGAATCGTGGTCAGCGGAACCTCCGCCCTGAACACCTCGGCGCTGACGGGGGAATCCGTTCCCCGGGATGTGGCCGAGGGGGACGAGGTCATCAGCGGATGCATCAACCTGAACGGACTTCTTCATGTGCGGACCACGAAGGAATTCGGCGAATCCACCGCCTCCCGGGTGATGGAGCTCATCGAGGAAGCCAGCTCCCGGAAATCCCGCTCCGAGAATTTCATCACCCGCTTCGCCCGGATCTATACGCCGGCGGTGGTCTGCTCCGCCCTGGCGCTGGCGCTTCTGCCGCCGCTCTTCCTGATGATCACCGGGGCGGATCCCATGTGGGAAACCTGGGTCTACCGGGCGCTGACCTTCCTGGTGATCAGCTGCCCCTGCGCGCTGGTGGTGAGCATTCCGCTTTCCTTCTTCGCGGGGATCGGCGCCGCCAGCCGGAAGGGGGTCCTGATCAAGGGTTCCAACTATCTGGAGCTGCTTTCCCAGGTCAGAACCGTGGTGTTTGACAAGACGGGCACCCTGACGAAGGGCGTGTTTGAGGTCACCGCCATTCACCCGGAGAAGCTGGACCGGAACCATCTCCTGCATCTGGCGGCCCATGTGGAGCGGTATTCCAGCCACCCCATCGCCGCGTCGCTGCGGGCGGCGTATCCGGAGGAGGCGGACGACTGCGCCGTGGCGGACGCGCGGGAGGAAGCCGGATACGGCATCACGGCCACAGTGAACGGGGATACGGTGGCGGTCGGAAACGGCCGGATGATGGACCGGGTCGGCGCGGAATGGCGGGAATGCGAGGAGCACCGGGACGGCACGATCCTCCATGTGGCCATCAACGGGGAATACGCGGGGCACATCGTCATCTCCGACGTGGTGAAGCCCCACAGCGCCGAGGCCATCCGGCAGCTCCGGGAGAACGGCGTGAAGGAAACGGTCATGCTCACCGGAGACCGGAAACCGGCGGCGGAGAAAACCGCGGAAAGCCTCGGCATCGACAGGGTATACAGCGGGCTTTTGCCCCAGGACAAGGTGGCCAGGGTGGAGGAGCTGCTGGCCGGACAGTCCGGGAAGGACCGGCTGGCCTTTGTGGGAGACGGAATCAACGACGCCCCTGTGCTGACCCGGGCGGATGTGGGGATCGCCATGGGCGCCATGGGCTCCGACGCTGCGATCGAGGCGGCGGATATCGTGCTGATGGACGACGACCCGCTGAAAATCCCCGCGGCGGTCCGGATCTCCCGGAAGTGCCTGCGCATCGTCCGGGAGAACATCTGGTTCGCCATCGGGATCAAGCTGGGATGCCTGCTGCTGGGCGCCCTGGGGGCGGCCAACATGTGGACGGCGATCTTCGCGGACGTGGGCGTGATGATTCTCGCCGTGCTCAACGCGATCCGCTGCATGCGGGCCTGAGCCGGTCCGGATACACGGGGGACGGTTCTCCGAAGGGGGGACCGCCCCCCTGTTTTTTTTTCGGAATGCCGCCTCCGCGTTTCAATTGCGCCGCCCGGTGAACCGTGGTATGATAGGCGGAAAGAGAACCTGAAGGGCGGGAATCGGATGAATGTGAGGCAGCTGGCGGATCAGCTTCGGCAGGATCCCGGTTTTATGGAGAACGTCACCCGGTGGGAGGTGATCCCGCCCCGGGAAGCGCGCACGGCGCCCTTCCCGGACTGCCTGGACGAAAGGCTGAAGCCGGTGCTGGCCCGGCGGGGGATCCATGAGCTGTACATCCACCAGGCCAGGAGCGTCGAGGCGACGGACCGGGGGGAGGACGTGACGGTCGTTACGCCCACCGCCTCCGGAAAAACCATGTGCTACAACCTTCCCGTGCTGTCCGCGATTCTGCGGAACCCGGACGCCCGGGCCCTGTACCTTTTTCCCACCAAGGCGCTGTCCGCGGACCAGGTCAGCGAGCTCTACGAGCTGATTGAGATCATGGGCGCGGACATCAAGACCTATACCTATGACGGGGACACCCCGGCGGCGGCCCGGAAGGCGGTCCGGCAGGCGGGGCACATCGTGGTCACCAACCCGGACATGCTGCATTCCGGCATCCTGCCCCATCACACCAAATGGGTGAAGCTGTTTGAAAACCTGAAATACATCGTCATCGACGAGATCCATACCTACCGGGGCGTCTTCGGGAGCAATCTGGCCAACGTCCTGCGCAGGCTCCTGCGCCTCTGCGATTTTTACGGAAGCCATCCCCAGTTCATCCTCTGCTCCGCCACCATCGCCAACCCGAAGGAGCTGGCGGAGACGCTGATCGGGCGGCCCGTGACCCTGATCGACGAGAACGGCGCGTCGATGGGGGAAAGGCACTTCGTTTTCTACAATCCGCCAGTCATCAACCGCCAGCTGGGAATCCGGAAGGGGTGCATCCCGGTGACCCGGTCCATCAGCGGCATGCTGCTGAAGAACGGGATCCAGGCCATCACCTTCGCCCGCTCCCGGCTGACGGTGGAGGTGCTGACGAAATACCTGAAGGACATGGTGCGGGACCCGCTGGGCAACGCCGGGCGCGTCCGGGGCTACCGGGGCGGATACCTGCCCACGGAGCGCCGGGAGATTGAGCGGGGGCTCCGGGCGGGGCAGGTGGACGCCGTCGTCTCCACCAACGCGCTGGAGCTGGGCATCGATATCGGCGCGCTGGACGCCTGCGTGCTGTGCGGATACCCGGGAACCATCGCCAGCGCGTGGCAGCAGGCGGGCCGGGCCGGGCGGCGGCAGAGCGCCAGCATCGTCTTCTTCGTGGCCTCCTCCGCGGCCATCGACCAGTATATCGTGACCCATCCGGAATACTTTCTCCGGCAGAGCCCCGAAAACGCCCTGCTGAACCCGGACAATCTGTATATCCTGATCAGCCATATGAAATGCGCTGCCTTCGAGCTTCCCTTCGAGGAGGGGGACGCCTTCGGAAACGCGCCGGGAACGGAGGAGCTGCTGGACTATCTGGACGAGGAGAACATCGTCCACCGGGTGGACGGGAAATACCACTGGTCCGCGGAGGATTTTCCGGCCAGCGAGATTTCCCTGAGGTCCGCGGCGGAGGAGAACTTTGTGATCATCGACATCACCGATCCGGCGAAGCACCGGGTGGTGGGGGAGATGGACCGGTTTACCGCGCCGATGCTGCTGCATGAGAACGCCATCTACATGCACGAGGGCAGGCAGTATCAGGTGGAAAAGCTGGACTTCGACGCCTGCAAGGCCTATATCCGGGCGGCGGACACCGGGTACTACACGGACGCGGACCTGAACATCAACCTGAGCCTGCTGGACATTGAAAAGGAAGAGACGGCGCCGGGCGGATCCCGGACGGGAATCGGGGAAATCAAGGTGACCGCCCTGGTGACCATGTTCAAGAAGATCCGGTTTGACACCCACGAAACCCTGGGATTCGGTCATGTGCGGCTGCCGGAGACGGATATGCATACCACCGCCATGTGGTGGACGCTGCCGCCGGCGCTGGCCGCCCGGGTGCCCAGCGACACGCTGAAGAACGGGATGATGGGCATCGCGAACCTGCTGCGCATCGTCTGCCCGCTGTACCTGATGTGCAGCCCCCGGGACATCGCTGTGGTGTATCAGGTAAAGAGCCCCATCACCGGGGAGCCCACCCTGATCCTGTATGACAACTGCCCCGGCGGCATCGGCCTGAGCCAGAAGGCCTACGGCATGCGGGAGATGCTGCTTGAGCGGGCGCTGCAGGTGGTGCTGGACTGCGGATGCCCCAACGGATGTCCCTCCTGCGTCGGACCCGTGGGCGAGATCGGCACAGACGGAAAGGAAACGGCGGTCTATCTGCTGAAGGAGCTGACCAGATGAATCTGCGGGAAAAGCTTCGGGCCGTGGGAGGATCCTCCGGCGGCCGGCGGGCCGGAGATACGCGGGAGGCCCCCCGGGACTGCAGGCATGTCGCGGTTTTCCGCCCGGGGACGGAATTTCCCGGCGCCCTGGACGTGCGGCGGGAGACGCTGGAGAAAATGGGCGGGATGACCCTGCCGGAGGGATTTGATCCCCGGCGGATTCTCTATCTGGACACGGAAACCACGGGGCTGGGCGGAAGCGGGACGGTGGCCTTCCTGACGGGGCTGGGCTATCTGACGGACGAGGGGTTTGAGGTGCATCAGTTTCTGATGCGGGACTATGACGAGGAAAGCTTTCTTTTGCGCCATGTGGAGGCCGGGCTGAACCGCTTCGACATGATCTGCACCTTCAACGGAAAGACCTTTGACCTGCCGCTGCTGGAAAGCCGCTTCCTGATGAACCGGATGAGCCGGGAGTGCCTGAACCGGCCGCACCTGGACCTGCTGCAGACGGCCCGCAGGCTCTGGAAGCTGCGGCTGGGCCGGTGCGCCCTGGGCCGGCTGGAGGAGGTCATTCTCGGACAGCCCCGGGGGGACGACCTGCCGGGCCGGGAGGTTCCCCAGCGGTATTTCGACTATCTGAAAACCCGGCAGGAGAGCCTGCTGGACGACGTGCTGGCCCACAACGCCCAGGACATCGCCTCCCTGTGCGTGCTGCTGACCCATATGGCGGAGATGTACGAGCATCCGGAGCGGATCCGCTTCAGCGAGGATGTGTTTTCCATGGGCAGGGCTCTGGAGCGTTTCCATTATCCGGAGGAAGCGCGGAAGTGCTACCGGCTGGCCTCCCGGGGGCGGATGGGCGCCAGGGCGTCCGCCGCGCTGGCGGTCAGCTACCGCCGGGCGGGAGACCGGGGAAGGGCGGCGGAGGTCTGGCAGGAGATGATCCGGACCCGCAGGGGCGGCGCGGCGCCTTACATCGAGCTGGCCAAGTATCAGGAGCACGGGCTGAAGGACTGCGGGGCGGCGCTGGAGACCACGGAAAGGGCTCTCATGGCGCTGAGCGACCCGGCTCTCCGGCCGGAAGACAAGGCTGTACAGGATATCAAAAATGAGTTACAATACCGGCGGCTCCGGCTGAAGAGAAAGCTGGAAAAGGAATATACGCCGCGGCGGTTCCCGGAGGGGCGTGCCGAAGGGCTCACCGGGGGAGAAGAGGAACCGGAAACAGGAAGGAGATCAACGAAGGATGGGAATCGGAACGGTTTTCAAAGCGAACAGGGCCTATAAAGCGCAGCGGAGCGGAAACACCGCGGAGGCGATCCGGCTGTATGAGGAATGCTTCTCGGAGGGGCTCAGGGACGCGAAATACATGCTGGCCTACGCCGTGCTGATCATCCGGGACGGACAGTACCAGAAGGCCAAGGATTTCCTGGTGAAGAACCAGAAGACCCCCGGCATGACGCCGGAACAGCGCGCGAACCTGATCATGTATTACTCCGTATGCTGCTTCCGGCTGGGGGATACGGCCAAGGCGGTCCGCAAGATGGAGGAGCTCCACCGCAAAAATCCCAGCGGCCTGATCTACGAAACCCTGGGATACCTGTATGTGGAGCAGTTTGACGTGGGGAGGAAGGAAGAATTCCTGGCCCAGGCGGAGACGGAGCCGGAGGACCCGGCCCTGGCCATGCTGGAGAGCGCGGAGGGGGAGAGCGCCCCGAAGACGCCGGAGGAAAAATGGGAAGCCGGACGGCAGAAGGCGCTGAAATACAACGAGGAAGCTGTGGACTACGACGAGGATGACTCCATCTGCCTGGACAACCTGGCCCAGACCTGGTACCGGGTCATGGGGGACAGGGAAAAGGCAAAGACCTGGTTCGACAAGGCGCACGCGATCAAGCCGGAGCAGATTGACACCCTGTATTTCCTGAGCCGGTACGACCTGGAGGCGGGCAGAAAGGAAGAGGCGGCCGCAAAGCTGGAAAAGGCCCTGGAAGGACGGTTTTCCCCGCTGAACTACTGCTCGAAGGAACAGCTCGAAGCGGAGCTTCGGACGCTGAAGGAGGACTGATGGAAAGGAAACCCATCGCGCCCGCTGAGGAAAATCCATCCGGACAGAAGCCGGAGGCGGGCGGCAAAAAGAACAGGAAGAAGAAGCCCAACAGACTGGAAGGAATGAAGATTTTCGGATGGACGGTGACGGGGGTGGCGGCCGAAACCATTTCATGGGTGCTGACCCTTCTGGCCGCGGTGATCGCGGCGCTGGTGATCCGCTCCTTCGTCTTTGAGCCGGTTCGGGTGGACGGGGCCAGCATGAACGACACCCTGGCCAACGGGGAAGTGATGTTTGTCTCCAAGTGGAACTACGCCAGTACCTGGCTTTCCCTCCCCTGGCAGGACAACGAGACGAAGGAGAGCGCCGCCCGGCTGACTACCGGATTCGGCGCGCCGAAGCGGTTCGACGTGGTCATCTGCAGATATCCCGGACGGGGGGACACCAACTTCGTCAAGCGGCTGATCGGCATGCCCGGGGATCGGGTCAGCATCGCGGACGGATACCTTTACGTGAACGGGGAGAAGCAGGAGGAAACCTACATCACCGACGACTACCGGTATGACAGCCGCACCCAGCCCCTGAGCTTTCCGGAGGTCCGCATCCCGCAGAAAGGGGATACGCTGACGCTGGATTATACGGATGAGACGAAGGCTTTCGCCGCGGTTTACGTGAACGGCGAAAAATGGCCCTGGAGAGGCATCTGCTCGGAGGCGGAGGCGGCGGACGGGGACCTGCTGGCCTACCGGGAGGGTGTCCTGTACCTGAACGGCGAAATCATCTCCGGGGATCCTGACAAGGTCGCCGCGCTGATCGGGAAGGAATTCACCCTGAAGAGCGACCTGTACTTTGTCATGGGCGACCACCGGAACAATTCCAACGACAGCCGCGCACAGGGACCGATCAGCAGGGATATGCTGATTGGCCAGGTCCGTTTCGTGATCCTGCCCCCCGGGGCCTGGCGGGAAATCCGGTAGCCTTCCGCTCCGGAGGAACCTGCCTTTCCTTTCTTATCATATGAGAAGAGGATGAAACCGATGATATACGGACAGATCGACGGAATCAGCCGGCCGGTATCCCGGATCTTTCTGGGAACGGCCTCCGCTCCCTTCAGCACCGGGGGCGACGGCTCAGGTCTGCTGGAGACGGCGCTGGAACAGGGCATCAACGCCATCGACACCGCGCGGGTTTACGGGCTGTCCGAGAACAGCCTCGGCCGCTGGCTGGAGAAGCCGGGCAACCGGGAAAGGATCGTGCTGCTTTCCAAATGCGGCCATCCCGCGGAGGACGGCACCCGCCGGGTGAACGCCCGGGAGATGCGAAGGGATCTGGAAACCTCCCTGGACTGCCTTCGGACGGACCGCATCGACGTCTGGCTGCTGCACAGGGACGATCCCTCCGTGGCCGTGGGGGAAATCATGGAGACCTTTCATGCCCTGTGGGAAGAGGGCCGGATCCGGGCTTTCGGCGGCTCCAACTGGACGACGGAGCGGATCCGGGAGGCCAACGCCTATGCCGCGGCCCACGGGCTGCGCCCCATGACCGCTTCCAGCCCCCAGTTCGGGCTGGCGGCCCAGATCCGGGATCCCTGGGGCGGGGGCTGCGTGACCCTCGCCGGCCCCGGGGCGTCGGGGGACCGGAGATGGTACCGGGAGAACGGAATGGCCGTGATCGCCTATTCCAGTCTGGGCCGGGGCCTCATGAGCGGCCGGTTTCGGAGCGATGATCCCGAAGGCGCCGGGGCGGCGCTGGACTCCTTCGCCCGGGAGGGCTTCCTGTATCCGGAAAACCTGGAGCGGCTGGCCCGGTGCGAACAGCTGGCCCGGGAAAAGGGAAAGACCGTTCCGCAGATCGCCCTGAGCTGGATTTTCCACCAGGGGCTGAACGCCTACGCGGTGGTCAGCGCCTCCCGGCCGGAGCGGCTGCGCCAGAACGCGGAAGCCGCGGAGACACTGCTTTCGGAAAGGGAGTGCGCCTGGCTGGAGTCGGGAAAAGACGGCCGGTGAAGGATCAGTCCGTGGGAACGGTGAAATAAAAACGAACCAAAAAGAGAAAAAACTGAAACGGATTCCAGAAGACGGATTGGAAATAATCCCGCGTTTCCTCTTGAAATGATCCGATGTTTCTGGTAGAATGTGCTCATCCGATTTGTGTAATCTGACGTCAAAGAGCGCAGCTTTTGACATTTTCCAAGCGTCTTTTAAATGGCTCAGCCATTTGAAGAATCCCGGATTCCGGGAAAAATAAAAGGAGGGTACACCTATGAAGAAACTCGTATCCCTGTTGCTGGCCCTGTGCATGGTGCTGGGCTGCGCGGCCGCCCTGGCGGAAGCGAAGACCGAGTACAATGTGACAGTGCTCGTCTGGAAGTTCGACGACACCTACGGATCCTCTGTCCGTCAGGGCATGATCAAGTGGGCCGAGGCTGTTGGCGAAGAGCTGGGCGTGAAGATCAACCTGGACATGCAGGATGCCGGCGACGACATGGCGAAGCAGGTTGAGCAGTGCGACCAGGCCATCGGCAAGAACCCCGATTTCGTGATCATCAATCTGGCGGAGCCCGCCGGCGGCCAGGTGCTTGTTGACAAGCTGACCGAGGCGAAGATTCCTTTCCTGTTCTACAACATTCCGCCGTCTGAAGAGACCTATGAGTCCGTTGTCGTGAAGTCCGGCGCCTTCTTCGTAGGCACGCTGCCGCGCGAAGCCGGCGACATGCAGGGTGAAATCCTGGCTGACCTGTGGGCTGCCGATCCCGCCGCCATCGACAAGAACGGCGACGGCACCGTCCAGTTCGTCGAGTTCAAGGGCGTTGCCAACAACCCCGAAGCCATCGCCCGCACCCAGTATTCCGAAGAGACCGCCCGTGAGCTGGGCGTGCCGATGGAAATGGTCACCGACGTGATCGTGGCTGACTGGGACACCACCAAGGCCAACGACGCGATGCTGTCCACCTGGCAGGCTCATCCGGAAATCGAGCTGGTCTTCGCCAACAACGATGACATGGCCATCGGCGTCATCGCGGCTCTGAACCAGTCCGGATACAACACCGGCAACGAAGGCGATCCTTCCATCGCCGTCATCGGCGTGGACGCCACCGACGCCGCTTTCGAAGCCATCAAGGCCGGCAAGATGACCGCTACCGT
>CAMVDI010000011.1 GCA_947166205.1 uncultured Clostridia bacterium | reverse complement strand
GTTCTGTCACGGCTTCCGACCAGTTCATTCATCAGATTCCGATGCATAACGCTGCTCAGGTCAACAGCTCGTTCTCGCAGCCAGGAGGCAAAGCCATCGGCGGTGGCATGGCAGATCTGCTTTGGGAGCAATTCCGGTTTCTGAGGGATGAATTCGGTAATAACAGAACTGTGAACAGAAAACACCGCTACCTGGACATCGTCGTTGTAGAGAATGTACTGAGACACAGGCTTCACCTCCCCCCCTCGGATTGTCATCAGTATACCATTGCTTCTGCCTTTTATCCAGTTCCTCTCTTGAGATTTGCGGGTTTTATTCATTTCCAGGGAGTGACTTTCTTACTGAGGAAACGTGCGCGGCGGCCAAAGAGCAAATGAATCACAGCCTTTTCAAGCCGGAATCATGCTGCCCGCCCACAGGAGCAGGAACCGGGAATAATTCGTTTTCTTTTTCACGCTTCTGTCCCTTCCTCTGCACTCATGTCATCCAGGAGCCTTCCGACATGCCGGGTTTCAAAGAACATCTCCAGGTTCCGCGCCACGATGATCACCGTCGCGGCTGTCACCACAAGGGTCTCCACACACTTGGTTTCCGGCGTCATCGCGATCTTCTCCTGCAGGAAATTGACGAACAGGTGGAAAACCATGCTTTTACGCCTCGCCGTCAAGTTGTCGACATCAGTTCATTTGTCGGCAAAGTATGAGCAAACCTGGCAAACCGGGTGTTTTGCTTGACAGGATGGCCTAAAGTAAGGCATCCTGTTGTCAGGCAGGAAGGGGAGGTATCTGACAAAATGAGGGAAGGACAGGAACCGGCTTCATGAGGTATGATAATATACGGAAGGCCACATTCCTGAGCAGGCCGAACCGGTTCGTTGCAAACGTTGCACTGGATAATCAGGAGATTCCGGTTCATGTGAAGAATACCGGACGCTGCAGGGAATTGCTGCTTCCGGGCGCGGAAGTGTGGCTGACGGAACCGGGAACACCTGGAAGAAAATATGCTTACGATCTTGTGGCGGTAAAGAAAAAGAATGGACTTCTGATCAACATTGACAGCCAGGCGCCGAATCAGGTGGCGCGGGAGTGGCTGATGTCACAAGGATACGATCAGATTATTCCGGAATACCGTTATGGGGAATCCCGGATTGACTTTATGATGAGACGCGGCAGCGAACAGTACCTGATGGAGGTCAAAGGCTGCACGCTGGAAGTAGATGGCATCGGCTACTTTCCGGATGCACCGACGGAGCGCGGAGTCAGGCATCTGCATGAACTGATCAAAGCAGCGGAGGACTGCTACCGTCCTATGCTGGCTTTTGTGATTCAGATGGATGGAGTGAAGACGGTTCGGGCGAATGCAGATACAGATCCGGAGTTTGGCGCTGCGCTGGAAGAGGCGAAATCAGCGGGCGTGCAGGTTGTTTATTTGCCGTGCCATGTGGAGCCGGACAGATTAACGCCAGTATTGTGAACTATGCGCACGAAGGCAAAGAGTACGGCTGCGCCGGCGGATCTGATGATTGCGCATGCCTTCTGAATCTTTTCCTGCAAAATCACAATCCGGTATGATCTGACAGAAGAAGCCGAATCCAACGCAGGCCGCACTGCGGCCTGCGCCCCAGTCAGATTTACCAGAGAGGAGCTGATTGAAAAACCTGCGCGGAGTGAAGAGTTGAAAGAGGAGAGTTGAGAGCTCGGCGGGGGGAGCGTACCGCGGGGACAGTCGGTATGCTGTTTGGGCTTTTCTTTTGGACGGGAACTGTGTAAGATGAGGCGCGGAGTTACGGTCGGAGGACCGGGAAAACGAGGTTGAGGCAGATGGAACGAGTGTTTCGGACCCATGAAATCCGGAAGAGCCGGGAATGCGCGCCGGTTTGGACTTTTACCGCTCCGGACGCCGGCGGGCTGGAGAAGCCGGAGAAGGTGATTGTGCCTGGGGTGTGGGAGGCGCATCCCGCGCTGAGAAACTACCGGGGACGCGGAATCTATGAGCAGAAAATCATCTGCGGGGGAAACGTGCGGATTTGGCTGGGAGGCGTCAGCTTCCGGGCGGCCGTATACCTGGACGATGCATTGCTGGCGGAGCACTACGGCGCCTACACGGGATTCGAGGGGCTGGCGCTGGACGTTCCCCGGGGAGGGCATACCCTGCGGATCGAGGCGGACAACCGGTTCGGAGAGGATTCCGCGCTGCACATTCCCAACGACTATTACTGCTACGGCGGGATCAACCGGCCGGTGACGGCGGAGGAACTGGGGGAGGCCTACATCACCCGGTGCCATGTGACGCCAAGAAAGACGGAGCGGGGCTGGGAAGCGGACGCCGAGATCGGCGTCCACAACCTGACGGGAGAAGCGCTGCAGGGCACCGTGAAGGCGACCATCGCCGGGCAGACGGCGGCGGTTCAGGCGGAGCTGCCCGGCAACCGGACGGCCGACCTGAGACTGACGATTCCCTGCGGGAACATCCAGGAATGGACGCCGGACACGCCCGCGCTTTATACGGTGACGGCTGTGCTGGAGCTGGACGGGAAGGCGGCGGACGACTGGATCGACCGGATCGGATTCCGGGAAATCCGGATACAGGGGAACCGGATCCTGCTGAACGGGAAGCCCCTGCGGCTGAAGGGGTTCAACCGGCATGAGGAATACGGGGCCTTCGGACTGAGCGTGCCGATGGAGGGAATGATGCAGGACCTGCAGCTGATGCGGGAGATGGGAGCGAACTGCGTGCGCACCTGCCATTATCCCAACGATCCCCGGTTCCTGGACCTGTGCGACGAGACGGGGATGCTGGTTTGGGAGGAATCCCATGCCCGGGGGCTGGACGAGGATCGGATGCGTCATCCCCGGTTCATGGATCAGCTGCGGCTGAGCACGGAGGAGATGATCGAGCAGCATTACAACCACCCCTGCATCTTCGTCTGGGGCTGCCTGAACGAGTGCGCCGACGACACGGAATACGGCGCGGAATGCTACCGGGAAATCCTCGGGATGATGAAGCGGCTGGACGGCAGCCGGCCGACGACCGCGGCGCTGCTGGAGCGGCCCGGCGGACGCGTTTACGGGGAGATGGACGCGGTCAGCGTGAACCTTTATCCCCAGTGGTACCACGACACCTCGGTGGAGGAAGCCCTGGAAAGAAAGCTGAAGGAGATCCGGGAGAACGGCGGGGCAGGAAAGCCGGTCATCGTCAGCGAGATCGGCGCGGGCGCCATCTACGGCTTCCATGACCCGCTGGGGGAGGCGAAATGGAGCGAGGAGCGGCAGTGCAGGATTCTGAAGGACCAGATACGGGGCGTTCTGGCCGAGACGGAGGTTACCGGGGTTTTCCTGTGGCAGTTCGCGGACGTGCGGGTGGACGGCGAATGGTTCGCCCGGCGGCCGAAGACAGCCAACAACAAGGGCGCGGTGGACGAATACCGGCGGCCGAAGCTGGCTTTCGCGACGATACGGGAATGCTTTCAGGAGAAGTGAGAAACAGAATGAAGGAGGTTTCAATCATGAGGTCATCGGATCCGGGAGCATCTGCCGGGAAAAGACGTATTCGCCTTTTCTCTTTCTGCCTGCTCATGACTGTCTTTATGAGCTGGGCAATTCCTGCAGGCGGAGAAAACGGGAAGTTTTCCACGCTGGCTGATTTTATTGGCAAGTCGATTTCCATGTTAAATGGAACAAATTTTGATTCTCACATGGAAAAAAATGAAGTCCTGCAGGGAAATGTAACAATCCTGTATCAGAACAGCGATGTGGATTCCATCACCTCCGTGCTGTCCGGAAAGAGCGACGCTCTGGTCATGGACATGCAAAATGCCGTGGTTCCGGTGTCCGAGTATGACGAGCTGATGATCTTTCCTGAAGTTGTTTGTGATGATTCTTATGGCTTCGGATTTAAAAAGGGCAGTGACCTCGTTGCCCCATTCAATCAGGCCATGGCAAAGCTCAAAAGCCAGGGCCTGGATGAGAAGATGAAAGCCAAATGGATGGGGCAGGACGAAAGTCAGAAGGTCCTGATTGAGCAGGATTGGGAGGGGAAAAACGGTACCCTGCGATTCTGGGTGAATACCGGTACGCCCCCCATGTCCTATCTGGGACCGGACGGCACGCCGATCGGCTATTCTGTTGATTACGTTTTGCACGTTGCGCGGGAAATGGATTATAAGGTTGAAATCACCGAATGTGCTTTTGACGGATTGATTCCTGCGCTGCAGGGCGGAAAGGCAGACCTGGCCGGCCGGACCATGTCGATCACAGAAGAGCGGAAAAAAATGATCGATTTCTCAGATCCCTTCTTTTCCGGCGGAAGCGTTTTTGTGGTGAGGAAGGACCGTGTCAGCGAAGAACTTCTGGCTTCGTCCGCGCCTGCCGCTGCCGACAGCGTGTCTGCAACCGGAGATCAGAACGGCAAATACACAACTCTTGCTGATTTTATCAACAATAAGATTTCTGTCCTCACAGGAACGTCTTTTGATATTCATCTTGAAAACAATTCGGCGATTCAGGGAAATGTAAAAATTCTGTATCAGAACAGCGATGTGGACTCCATCGCTTCTGTGCTGTCCGGCAAGAGCGATGCGTTGATCATGGATATGCCTAACGCTGAAATCGTTGTTTCCGAGCATCAGGAATTCATGATCTTCCCCGAAGTGGTTCAGGAAGATTCCTATGGTTTCGGTTTTCAGAAGGGCAGTCCTCTGGTCGCTCCCTTTAATGAGGCGATGCAAAAGCTTCTTGCGCAGGGTCTGGCAGACGAGATGACGGTAAAATGGATGGGCACTGACGAGACAGCGAAAGTTCTGATCCCGCAGGATTGGGAAGGGAAGAACGGCACCCTGCGATACTGGGTGAATACCGGTACGCCCCCCATGTCCTATCTGGGCCCGGACGGCACGCCGGTAGGCTATGCCATCGATTTTGTGCTCCATGTTGCCCGGGAAATGGATTATAAGGTTGAAATCACCGAATGCGCTTTTGACGGATTGATTCCCGCGCTGCAGGGCGGCAAGGCCGATCTTGCCGGGCGAAGCATGTCCATTACAGAAGAACGGCTGAAGAAAATCGATTTCTCCGATCCGTTCTATCGCGGCGGTTCCGTTTTTGTCGTTCGCAAAAGCGATGTGAATCCGGGGCTCTTAACGAGTCTGAGTACGGAAACAGTGCAAAACGAAGACACATCTTTCTTCGCGTCAATCAGCGCGAGCTTTCAACGTACTTTCGTGGAGGAAGATCGGTGGGCTGTTTTTGTAACCGGGTTGCTGAACACGCTGCTGATTACTTTTGCTTCCATGATACTCGGTTGCATCCTTGGTTTTGCCCTGTTTTTCCTCTGCAGAAAGACAGGAAACCACGTTCGCAGGATTGTGCAGAGTGTCACAGGCGTGATCGTCGGCATCCCCGCGGTGGTGCTCCTGATGGTGCTTTTCTATGTCGTTTTCGGAAGAAGCACCATTTCAGGCATTATCGTTTCGATTATCGCTTTCACGCTGACATTCGGAACTTCTGTGTTTCATATGCTGGAGACCGGAACCGGCGCTGTGGAACTCGGACAGACAGAAGGTGCGTATGCGCTGGGCTTTAATGACAATGAAACATTCTTCAGAGTGATTCTCCCTCAGGCTCTGATGCATGTTTTGCCTATTTTCAGGGGCGAGGTTGTTTCGCTGCTGAAAGCAACGGCGGTCGTAGGTTATATCGCCGTGCAGGATCTGACGAGATCCGGGGACATGGTGCGAAATCGTACCTTTGAAGCCTTCTTCTCCCTGATTTCAGTCGCGGTGATTTACTATGTGGTCGGGAAACTGCTCGGTTTGCTGATCACCGGCATTCAGAAAAAAATCGATCCGTCCCGGCGCAGTGAAAAACAGATTCTGAAGGGAGTGAATGTTCATGTTTAAGATTGAGAATATTTCAAAGAAATTTGACAATGGGGTCGAACCGATTCACGATCTGAGCGCGGTCATTCATAAAGGGGATGTCATTTCCCTGATCGGCCCATCGGGCACGGGAAAGTCAACACTTTTGCGCTGCCTGAACATGCTGGATCCGCCGACTTCGGGAGATATCTATTATAAAGGAGAAAAAATCACCGAAAAAGGGTATGACCTGACCAGGCTGCGCAAGCATGTTGGAATGGTTTTCCAGTCGTTCAATCTGTTTAACCACCTGACTTCCATTGAAAATATCATGATGCCGCAGGTCAGGCTGTTACAGAGAAGCCGCCAGGAGGCCTATGAAAAAGGGATGGAACTGCTTTCGCAGGTAGGACTGGCTGACAGAGCGCTTCAGTATCCTTCTCAGCTTTCCGGTGGCCAGAAGCAGCGGGTCGCCATTGCGCGGGCGATGGCGATGGATCCGGAAGTGCTTCTTCTGGATGAGCCCACCAGTGCCCTGGATCCTACCATGGTGGATGAAGTGAATGAGGTGATCAGGCAGCTAGCGTCCTCCGGAATGACCATTCTCATTGTGACACACGATATGGCTTTTGCCCGGGATATCAGCAACCGCGTCTTCTTCATGGATGAGGGCGTTGTCTATGAAGAAGGAACATCCGAAGAGATTTTTGAGAATCCGAAGAAGGCCAGAACGATTCAGTTTATTAAGAAACTCTTTGTCCTGGAAGAAGATATCACAAAACGTGACTTTGATTTTTCCGGATTGACGAAAAAAATATATGAGCTCATGATTCAGATGAACTCCTTCGGGAATATCTGGTCCAATGCGATCCTTCTTCTGGATGAGCTTATTCCGAACGTGTTGTTTCATCTGCTCAAAGATCCCTTCAACATTCATCTCAGAGTGGAATGCAAAAAAAACAGCGTTGTTCTCAACGTGATGTATGACGGAGAACCCCTTGACCTCGTTGAAAAGCTCCGGAAGGAAGCAAATAAACCGATCAATCTGGAAGATACAGATGACTGGATGGTGCTTCCTGCAAGGGTCATCTGTGGATATACCAGGGAAATGACCTATGTGCAGCAAGAGGAAAACCTGAGAAATTGCCTGCGGATTGTCGTTGAAGAAAATGCCGGGAGAAAATCGTAAAACCGGAAGGGTGGTTCGTTCACCATCCATTACCGTGAGATCATCCGGATCAGGACCCGGAGGGGTGCATCTCCCGGACGCAGATCGCCGGGTGATCATGAAAACTGACAGAAAGGAAAAAGGCCTGTCCGCTGTCTGATCCGCGGACGCCCGAGCTCAGGAACGATGAAACAGTTGCAGGAAAAACTGGAGGCAATCTTTCAGGACTTTCACCGCCATCCGGAGATCTCCGGGAAGGAGTTCCGTACGACGGAGAAGATCAAAGCGTATCTGACCGAATGGGGTGTCAGCCTGATCAGTTTACCGTTGCCCACCGGTGCTCTGGCTCAGATCGGGTCCGGAAACAGGCCCGTAGCAGCCTTGCGGTGCGATCTGGACGCATTGCCTGTGCAGGAGGAAACCGGACTTCTTTACGCGTCGGAAGTCCCGGGTTGCATGCATGCCTGCGGTCATGATTTCCACATGACATCTGTGCTTGGGGCGGCGCTGCTGCTGAAGGAGAGAGAGTCTCGGCTGAAAGGAACCGTGCGCCTGATTTTCCAGCCCTCCGAGGAGGTCAACGAAGGCGCGGTTCCCGTGCTGCGCACAGGTTTGCTCGAAGACGTCAGTGAATATTACGGCATCCATACCGATCCGGAGATTGAAGCAGGGACGCTTGGCATCAGGGAAGGCGCGGTCATGGCCTGCCCGGATCACTTTCAGATCCGGATTCACGGCCGCGGCGGGCATGGCGCTCAACCTCACCTGAGCGTGAATCCGATTCCGTGTGCCGCATCGGTTGCCCTGGCCCTGCAGCAGGCAGTGCCGGGAAAGATCAGTCCCTTTTCCCCCTGCGTTCTCTCAGTCTGCCGGATACAGGCGGGAGATGCCTGGAATGTGATTCCCGGACAGGCACTGCTGGAAGGGACTTTGCGAACCATGTCGGAGAAGGACAGGGCAACAGGGATTTTGACCATCCGGGAGATTGCGGAGCATATGGCAAAAGCCTGGGGATGCACAGCAGAGACAGTGTTTTTTTCCGCTCCTCCGCCGGTAGTCAACAATGCCGATCTGGCTGCCTTTGCCGCTGAAACCGCGCAGTCCCTCGGAATCAGAGTGATTCAGCAGGAACCCAGTATGATCGGAGAAGATTTCGCCGAATATCTGCAGGAAAAGCCCGGCTGTTTCATCCGGGTCGGAACCGGAATCGGCCCCGGACTCCATCATTCGAAATTCAGGGCAGATCCTTCCGTGCTGTCAGGGACTGCGGAGTTCCTGTCGGAACTTGTCTTCCGGAGGCTTGAAAAAATGAGCGGGAGCCAGCACGGAAAAGAATCATGACAGACGGATATGAGGCATGCAGTAGATCGGCGCGCTTCTGATAATTTCTGTTATTCAGGGAGTGCTTGATTTTTCGCTGATCGGGATCCTGTCAAAACTGTCCGGAATCCTTGCGGAACACAAAATCGGAATCTTCGCTGTTTCGACATATAACACGGAGTATATCCTTGTGAAAGAAGCAAACTTCAATCGAGCATTGGAAGCACTGGTGTCTGAAGGATACACAGTGGTATGAATCTCGGTTGGCGAGCTGATGATGGAACGGAAAACCGGAATTTAATGGTCATCCCCTGGTGGCTATATGGCACGCTGGTAGGGAGTGTTTCTGCTCTCCACGCCTCTTTGAAACTGTGGAAAATCCGCTTCCGATATGGTAAACTTTCAAAGGCGGTTTCACTCAGCTGATGACCGCTGAATTTTGCACGGTAGTAGACCTTCTGAATTTCTACTACCATTTGACTACCATCCATTGCCGCGATTTGCCGCGATTTGCCGGGGTAGCCCGGTTTTTCGGCAGAAATGTACGTCTCAGCCAGTGCGCAAATCGCGGCAAACGTGCCGTTGGGAGGCCTTATCGACCCATGATTAAGATTTTATTTGTGTGCCACGGCAACATCTGCAGGAGCGCGGCGGCGGAGATGGTGCTGCGGCAGATGGCTGAGGAAGCGGGAGCTTCCATGCTTATAGAATCCGCTGCCACGAGCAGGGAAGAGATCGGGAACGATATCTATCCGCCCATGAAGAAGGCGCTGAATTCCGCGGGATACCGCTGCCGCCCGCATTCAGCCAGACAGATGACCCGGGCGGACTATGAACGTTGGGATTATCTTATCGGGATGGACCGCGAGAACATGTGGTACATGCGTCGAATGTGGAACGACGATCCGGAAAACAAGCTGTCCCTGCTGATGGACTGGGCCGGGAATCCGGGCGAGGAAATCGACGATCCCTGGTACACCCGGGACTTTCAGGGAGCGCTCAGACAGATTGAGAGCGGGTGCCGGGGACTGCTCCGGAAGTGCGCTGCGCCGGAGGGAAAAGGCGTCAGCGTCATCGACTTCCACACCCACGTTTTTCCGGACAGGATTGCCCCGCGGGCACTGGAAAAGCTCCGGGGCGGAAGCCACACGAAGACCTTTACGGACGGAACGGAGGCCGGGCTGAGGGCCTCCATGCAAAGAAGCGGGGTGGATCTGTCCGTCGTGCTTCCGGTGGCGACTTCCGCGGCCCAGACGGAGCATATCAACGACCGGGCCATCCTCACGCATCAGATGGCCGGAGAGACCGGCGTGGATTCCTTCGGGGCGGCGCATCCGGAGGATCCGGACTGGGAAAAGGAAATCAAAAGGATCGCCGCAGCGGGCCTCCGCGGAATCAAGATTCATCCGCCCTATCAGGGCGTGGATCTGGATGACCCAAGGTATCTCCGGATTCTGGAAAAGGCGGGGGAGCTGGATCTGACGGTGGTGACCCACGGGGGGCTGGACGTGGGGCTGCCGGGGGCCGCGCAGGCAACCCCGGACAAGATCCGCCGGGCCGTGATGGCGGCGGGACCCTGCAGGCTTGTATGCGCCCATATGGGAGGATGGAAGCGCTGGGACGAGGCCCTGGACTGCCTGGCGGATACGGGCGTGATGCTGGATACCTCCTTCTCGCTGGGGCGCATGACACCCTCCGGAGACGGTTATCCATGGAAGGAAGAGGAGCTGGAGCGCCTGGGGGAGGACGGGTTTGTCCGGATGGTCCGGGCCTTCGGAGCGGAAAGAGTCCTGTTCGGGACGGACTCCCCCTGGGAAGATCAGGAGGAGAGCCTGAAAAGCTTCCGGAGACTGCCTTTTGACGGGAAGGAGACGGAGCTCATTCTTGGCGGAAACGCGAAGCGCCTGCTGGGGATACGGACGGCCGCGGAGGAAAAGTGAACCGGCCTTCTAAAGATTCCAAAAGGATTATTGATCATACGTCCAATCCATGATAGAATCCAGCAAGTTCATTTTCAGGGGGGCAGGGAGGAGAACCCGTCCCCTTGTCCCTTTGTCAGGAGGAAAATGAGATGAGAATGATGACCATCAGCCGCCAGTTTGGCAGCGGGGGAAGGGAACTCGGGAAGCGGCTTTCGGACCTGCTGGGCTGGGACTACTATGACCGGGAGATCATTCAGGCCCTGGCCGAGGAGCAGGGGATGGATCCCGAATACGTCCGCAAGGTGCTGAACGAGCACGGATGGCATCACTACCAGCTGAACTACCGGAACAGCTTCCGGCAGCCCATGACCGGCGCATGGAGACATACGGAGGTGCTGGTGAAACAGCGGGAGATCCTGACGGAGATCGCGAAGACGGGAAACGACTGCATCATCGTCGGCCGGGACGCGGACGTGATCCTGCAGGATTACCGTCCCTTCCGGATCTTTGTGTGCGCGGAGATGCAGTCCCGGATCGCGCGCTGCCTGCGCTACGAGGAAAAAAAAGAGCCGGAGGAACGGCTGACGGAGAAGGAAATCCTGCGGAATATCCGGCGGATCGACCGGAACAGGCGGCAGATCCGGGAAATACTGACCGGAAAAAGCTCGGCGGACAGCAGCACGTTTGACCTGACGGTGAACGCTACGGGCTGGGAGATCAAGAAGCTGGCGGAGGCCGTGGCGGACTTTTCGGGAAAGTGGTTTGAAAGATGAGAGTATCTGGAAAAGGAAACGATCTGACAACCGGAACGGTATGGGTGAAGCTGCTGGTTTTCTTCGTCCCCATCGCGGCGGGGACCATCATCCAGCAGCTGTACAACGCGGTGGACGGGCTGATCGTGGGGCGCTTCGTCGGGACCAACGCTCTGGCGGCGGTGGGCGGAAGCTCCGCCCAGATCATCAACGTGCTGGTGGGCTTTTTCGTGGCCATGACCGCCGGCGCCTCCGTGGTCATCGGGCAGATCTTCGGCGCCGGCCGGAGGGGAGACCTGGATCTCGCGATCGGAAACGCCACGGCGGGCATGGCGATCACCGGCCTGGCCCTGATGGGGATCGGACTGGCTGCCGCGCCGGGGCTGCTGCGGATGCTGAACACGCCTGAGGAAACCCTGGAGGACGCCATCCTGTATCTTCGGATCTATTTCCTGGGCGTTCCGTTTGTGATGATCCTGAATATGGAATCCAGCATCCTCCGGGCGCTGGGAGATTCCATGCACCCCTTTCTGTACATGGTCGTCGGATGCGTGATGAACATCGTGCTGGACGCCCTGTTTGTGATCCGGTTCGGATGGGGCGTCGCGGGGGTGGCCGTGGCTACCGTGCTGGCCCAGATTGCCAACACGGCACTGCTGACCCTGCGCCTGATGCGGGGGACGGAGGCATACCGCCTGAGAGTTCGGAACCTGAGGCTGAAAGGCGTCTATCTGAAAAACATGCTGCGGCTGGGCATCCCCGCCGGGCTGCAGTCCTCCATGTACAGCGTTTCCAACATGATCATCCAGGTGGCGGTCAATTCGCTGGGCACCGTTGTGGTCGCGTCCTGGGCCATGAGCGGCAAGACCGACGGCATTTACTGGGCCGTGAGCAACGCCATGGGCGCCGCCATCACCAGCTTTATCGCCCAGAACCACGGGGCCGGCCGGACGGACCGGGTGAAGCAGTGCGTGAAGCAGGGACTGATCATGCACTTTCTGGTGACGGCGGCCATCAGCACCGGGCTGATGCTCTGCGCCATCCCGCTGCTCCGGGTTCTGACGCCGGACGAGGCGGTGGTGCAGACCACGTATCAGATCATGTCCTACTTCGTGCCGTTCTACTTCACCTGGGTGCTGGTGGAGGTGCTGAGCGCCGTGCTGCGGGGCGTGGGGGACGCGGTTTATCCGGTGATGATCATCGGGATCGGGATCTGCCTTTTCCGGGTCATCTGGATCGCGACGGTTTTCGCCACCTTCGGAACCCTCTTCTCCCTGTGCCTGTCCTATACGGTCAGCTGGACCATCACCAGCGTGGGGCTGGTGATCTACTACAGGAAGGGAAAATGGATGAACCGCAGGCGGATGGTGGACCGGTGACCCGGCGGATCCGGCAGCCCCGGAGGGGGCCGGGAACCGGGCGGGACCCGGGGAAGGACGCAGCGGGGGGCAGCGGCGGACGGACGGAAGGAACGGACGGGCGCGACGAAGGAAGGGAAGGAACGGAGCGGGAATGAGTATCCGGAAGACAGGGGAAACGGGCGGCGGGAGGAAAGGTGAAAGGACCTACAGCTCCCGGCAACTGATCCGAAGATTTTATCCGTATCTGAAGAAATACCGGAAGCTGCTGGTCATGGACCTGTTTTTCGCGTCCCTGACCACGCTGTGCGACATCGTGCTGCCCATGATCATGCGCCAGCTGACCAACTCAGCCCTGGGCAGCGCGCCGCAGCTGACCGCGGAGGCTGTGATCCGGATGGCCGTTCTGTACGGAATCCTGCGCCTGATTGACGCGGGGGCGAATTTCTACATGCAGTCCCAGGGGCACATCATGGGCGTCCACATCGAGACGGATATGCGCACGGACGCCTTTTTCCACCTGCAGCGGCTGAGCGACACCTACTACGCCAACACCAAGATCGGCCAGATTATGGGCAGGATCACCAACGATCTTTTCGACGTTACGGAATTCGCCCATCACTGCCCGGAGGAGTTTTTCATCGGGGGAATCAAACTGGCTGCCTCCTTCGCAATCCTCTGCGGGGCCTCCCTTCCGCTGACGCTGCTGGTTTTCGCCTGCCTGCCGGTCATGGGGATCGTCAGCACGAAGCTCAACCACTGGCTGCGAAAGGCGCAGAAGGCCCAGCGGTATCAGATCGGCGAGCTGAACGCCGCCATCGAGGACAGCCTGCTGGGGCAGAAGGTCGTCAAGGCCTTTACCGCCGAAAAGGCGGAGGCGGAGAAGTTTGACCGGGGAAACCAGGAATTCAGGCGGATCAAAACCAGATGGTACTACGCGATGGCCACCTTCGGAACCTCCACCCGGCTCTTTGACGGACTGATGTACATCGTGGTCATCGTCGCGGGCGGTCTTTTCCTGGTTCACGGGCGCATCAGCCCGGGCGACCTGGTGGCCTACATCCTCTATGTTTCCACCCTGATCGCCACCATCCGGCGCATCGTTGAATTCGCTGAGCAGTTTCAGCGGGGTATGACCGGCATCGAACGGTTCTACGAGATCATGGACGCCGAGGTGGATATTCAGGACGCGCCGGACGCGGTGCCGCTGCGGGTGACGGAGGGCCGGATCGACTTTGAGGATGTGTCCTTCGAATATCCGGATGACCACAACCGGGTGCTGCGCCACCTGACGCTGCACATCCGGCCCGGGGAGAACGTGGCGCTGGTGGGCCCCTCCGGAGGCGGCAAGACCACCGTCTGCAATCTGATTCCCCGGTTTTATGACGTGACGGACGGCCGGATCCTGATCGACGGGCAGGAGATCCGGAGCGTAACGCTGGAAAGCCTTCGCGGAGCCATCGGGATCGTGCAGCAGGACGTCTACCTTTTCAGCGGCACCGTCCGGGAAAACATCGCCTACGGGAAACCCGGGGCGACGGACGAGGAGATCAGGGAAGCCGCGAAGCTGGCCGGGGCAGATGAATTCATCCGGAATCTTCCCAAGGGATACGAGAGCTATATCGGCGAGCGGGGCGTCAAGCTGTCCGGGGGACAGAAGCAGCGGATTTCCATTGCCCGGGTATTCCTGAAGAATCCCGCGCTGCTGCTTCTGGACGAGGCGACCTCCGCGCTGGACAACGAAAGCGAGGTCCTCGTGGGACGGAGCCTGGAGCGGCTGGCGAAAGGGAGAACGACGCTGACGATCGCCCACCGGCTGACCACGGTCCGGAACGCGGACCGGATTCTCGTTCTGGGCCGCAGCAGCATCGAGGAGGAAGGAACCCACGAGGAGCTGCTGGCCCGGAAGGGACTTTACTACCGGCTCTGGAACGGACTGACGGAGAACGGCGGCCGCGAGGAGAAAACGGGGAACGGTACCTGACAACCTCAACAGACATGATACGGGAGGCATTCCTTGCAGGCGCTTATCAACAAGAAAGAATTCAACCGGGAACTGAGACGGCTGACCCTTCCGATCTCCCTGCAGAGCCTGATGCTGGCGCTGGTGGCGGCCGGGGACGCCCTGATGCTGGGACGGGTGGGACAGAACGAGATGACCGCCGTGTCCCTGGCGACCCAGATTCAGTTTGTGCAGAACATGTTTGTCGCCGCCATTACGGGCGCCGGGGCGATCCTCGGGGCCCAGTACTGGGGAAAGAAGGACGGCGGGACCATCCGGGATATTTTCAGCCTGATTCTTCGGTATTCCTTCGCGGTTTCCCTGCTGTTTTTCCTGGCCTGCGAGCTGATTCCGGAACAGCTGATGCGGCTGTTTACCGCGGATCCTGTCCTGATCGGGATCGGAATCAGCTATCTGAGAATCGCCGGATGGTCCTATCTGATGGCGGGGATCTCCCAGTGCTATCTGACGATCATGAAGGTGACGGACCGGGTGACGCCCAGCGCGCTGATTTCTTCCGGCGCGGTGGTCATGAATATCCTGCTGAACGCTGTGTTTATCTTCGGCATGTTCGGCGCGCCGGCCATGCACGCCCGGGGCGCAGCGGCCGCCACCACGATGTCCCGGGCGGCGGAGCTGGCGGCCTGCCTGCTGCTTTCCGCCCGGCCCGGGTTTCTCCGCCCGGCATGGAAACGCCTGTTCACCCGGTTCGGACAGCTGGGAAGGGATTTCGCGGCCCAGTGCCTGCCGCTGATGGGCGGCTCCCTTCTCTGGGGAGTCGGCTTTACCTCCTATACGGCGATCCTGGGCCACATGGGCACCGACGCGGCGGCGGCCAACTCGGTGGCGGCCGTGGTCCGGGACCTGACCTGCTGCGTCTGCAACGGCATCGCCAGCGCCGCGGGAATCATGGTGGGCAACGAGCTGGGAGCGGGCCGGCTGGAGAGGGGGCGGGCCTACGGAATCCGCCTGAAAAACATGTCCTATGTGATCGGCTTTGCCTCGACGGCGGCGGTTCTGGCCGTCACGCCCCTGGTGGTCCGCATGGTTCTGCTGACGGACGAGGCCAGATCCTATCTGACCGGAATGATGATCATCATGTCCGTCTACATGATCGGGCGGTGCGTCAATACGGTGACCATCAACGGAGTTCTGGACGGCGGCGGGGATACGATCTTTGACATGTACAGCCTGGTCGTTACCATGTGGGGGATCGCCATTCCGCTGGCGCTGCTGGGCGCGTTCGTCTTCAAATGGCCGGTGCTGGTGGTTTATGTCTGCACATGCCTGGACGAGGTCGGAAAGATCCCCTGGGTCATGCACCGGTTCCGGAAGGACAAATGGGTCCGGAACCTGACCCGGGAAACGGCGGGGGACTGCTGAGAGGGCCGGCGGAAACCGGGCGCCCGGCAGATCCGCCGGGAGGCCCCGGAGCAGGGCGCGGGCCGGCGGGAATCCGGTTGAAGAATAACGGTGGGCGTGATACAATACGTTCCGCCTGAAAGAACAGATGAGGCCTAGAAGAACAGGAAAGAATGAGAGGGATGCAAAATGCGGCAGAGCGGTATTCTGATGCATATCACCAGTCTTCCGTCCCGGGGCGGGATCGGTGATCTTGGGAAGGAAGCCTACGCCTTCGCGGACTTCCTGCAGAAAAGCGGGATGAAGATCTGGCAGGTGCTTCCGGTGGGACCCACGGGATACGGGGAGAGCCCCTATCAGTCCACCTCGGCCTACGCGGGAAATCCGATGCTGATTTCGCTGGAAAAGCTGCGGGAGGAAGGGCTGCTGACCTTCAGGGATGAGGAGCTCTTCGTGCCGGAGGATCCGGAGAAGACGGATTTTGAGGCCGTGCGGAAGAACAAGACGGAGCTGCTGCGCCGCTGCTTCCGGGAGTCCGCGGAGAAGCTGGCGCCGGAAATCGAAACCTTCCGGAAAGAGCATTTCTGGGCGGACGACTTCGCGCTGTTTTCCGCGGTGAAGGAGCATTTCGACTCGAAAATGTGGAGCCAGTGGCCGGACCGGAGCATCCGGAACCGGCGGTTCTGGGCGGTGTGGAAGTACCGCAGGGCGCTGAAGGACGAGATCGCCTTCCACCTTTTCTGCCAGTATCTCTTCCGAAAGCAGTGGTCCGAGCTTCGGAAATACTGCAACGACCGGGGAATCTCCATCTTCGGGGACATGCCGATCTACGTGGCGGAGGATTCCGCGGACACCTGGACCCGGCCGGAGGTTTTCCAGCTGGACAGGAACCGGATTCCGACCCGGGTGGCAGGCGTTCCGCCGGACTACTTCTCCGAGGACGGCCAGCTCTGGGGCAATCCCCTGTACCGGTGGGACTACCTTCGGAAGAAGGACTACGGATGGTGGGTGGACCGGATGCGGGGCATGGCCGAGCTGTATGACATCGTCCGGGTGGACCACTTTATCGGCTTCGCGCATTACTATTCCATTCCCCACGGCGCGTCCAACGCCCGAGGCGGGGAATGGGTGGACGGGCCGGGCATCGAACTGTTCCGGCGCCTGAAGGAAGCCGTGCCGGATCTGCGGATCATCGCGGAGGATCTGGGCGAGGTCAACGACCAGGTGCGGGAGCTGCTGAAATGGACCGGCTATCCGGGCATGAAGGTGCTCTGCTTCGGCTTTGACGGGGATGAAACCAATCCCCATCATCCGGTCAACTATACGCCCAACGTGGTGCTCTACACCGGCACCCACGACAACGACACCGTTCGGGGATGGGCGGACAAGGCGGATCCGAAGGTGCTTGAATCCGCGGAGAAGTATCTGGGCTTCTCCGGAGCGGAGGAGGCTCCGAAAGCCTTTGTCCGCTTCGCGATGGCCTCCGTGGCGGATACGGCCATGCTGCCCATGCAGGATATCCTGGGGCTGGGCGGAGAGGCCCGGATGAACCTGCCGGGCACCGTGGGCGGAAACTGGCTGTGGCGGATGAAACCCGGCGAGACCACGGACCGCCGGGCGGAGGAGCTGCGCGCGCTGGTTCGGGAGACCGGCCGGGAAGCATAATTCTGAAGGAGACTGCGCCTGATGCGACTTCGTAACTGCGCCCTGTGCCACATCGATCTGGACGGGGTTTCCGTCCGCCGGGGCGGACAGACACTGCTGCAGGATATTTCCACCCACATTCACTGCGGCCAGCTGACCGTTCTGATCGGACAGAACGGTGCGGGAAAGACGACCCTGATCCGGGCGCTGCTGGGGGAGATTCCCTATTCCGGGGCCATCCGCCACAAGGACAGCGCCGGGCGGGATCTGGCCCATCTGACCACCGGATATGTTCCGCAGCACCTTTCCTTTGACCCGGAGATGCCGCTGACCGTGCGGGATTTTCTGGCGGCGTCCATGACCCGCAGACCGGTCTGGACGGGGGTGAGCCGGAAGATCCGGGCCCGGGTGGATCAGGCGCTGGCCGACGTTGAGGCGGGTGAGCTGGCGGACAGGCCCCTGGGACGGTGCTCCGGCGGAGAGCTGCAGCGGGTGCTGCTGGCCCTCGCCCTCAATCCCGCGCCGGACCTGCTGGTGCTGGACGAGCCCGTCAGCGGCGTGGACCGCAACGGGCTGAAGCTGTTTCTGGACACGGTTTCCCATCTGAAGGAAACCCGGCATATCGCGATCCTGCTGGTCAGCCACGACCTGCGGCTCGTACGGGAGTACGCGGACTATGTGGTGCTGCTGGAAAAGACGGTGCTTTCCCAGGGATCGCCGGCGGAGGTTTTCAGCTCCGAAGCGTTTTCTTCGGTCTTCGGCACGGGGGGCGGGGAGGAACCCGCGGACCGGGCGGATCCGGGGAAGGCCCCTGCGGAGGAGAAAAGCAGCGCTCCCGGACCGGAGGCATCCCCGAGCCGGATTGTCCGGATGACCGCCCGTTCCCGCAGGAGCGGGGACGGAAAGACGGACGGGACCGCCGTCGGGAATCCCGAGACCCCCGGAACCGGGACGGGGACGGCAGGCGGAAAGGAGGGCGGATCCTGATGGACGCGGTCTATTCCCTGATGGATACCCTGCTGCCGCTGGAGGCGCTTCGCTTTTCCTTCATGAAGAACGCGCTGCTGGCCATCCTGCTGCTGACGCCGCTGCTGGGCCTGCTGGGAACCATGGCGGTCAACCACCAGATGGCGTTTTTCTCGGATGCCCTGGGCCACTCCGCCGTCACGGGGATCGCCCTGGGCATCGTGCTGGGGCTGCGCAGCGACCTTGCGGCCATGCTGATCTTCGGCATTGTGTGGGCTGTGCTGATCTGCCTGATCAAGCAGAGCGGCTCCGCCTCCGCGGATACCGTGATCTCCGTGTTTTCCTCCACCTCCATCGCCGCGGGACTGCTGATCCTGGCCCGGGGAGGGAAGTTCGCGAAATACTCCTCCCTGCTGATCGGGGATATTCTGGCCGTTACGCCCGGGGATCTGGCGGCGCTGGCCGCCGCGCTGCCCCTGGGAATCCTCCTCTGGGCGCTGATGTACAATCAGCTGCTGATGACCAGCGTTTCCCACTCTCTGGCCCGCTCCCGGGGGATTCACACCCGGCTCGTGGAGTGCGCCTTCGTGGTGCTGGTGGCGGTCACCGTGATGCTGGCCATCCGCTGGGTGGGCGTCCTGCTGATCAACGCGCTGCTGATTCTGCCCGCCGCGGCGGGCAGAAACCTGGCAAGGAACGCCAGGGAGCACGCGGTCTTCTCCGCGGTTATCGCCCTGATCAGCGGTGTCGCGGGACTTTTCCTGGCCTATCACCTGGACACCAGCGCCGGGGCGACCATCGTGATCACGGCGGCCGCTTTCTACGCCCTGTCGCTGCTTGCGCGCCGGTGGCGGAAATGAACCCGCGCCCCGGGGGGCGGAGGCGCGGATCCCGAACGCAAAGAATCAAGGAGGTTCAGAGCATGACCAACACGACGACCATCCCGATCACGGCGGACAACCCGCGGCTGCGGCTGCTGGGGCGCATGGATCCGGAGCAGAAGTACCCCTGCCTGGACTGGACCGGATCCGGCCTGGAAGTACGCCACCGGGGCGGCAATATCTGGGCGGAGATGGAGGCCCCGGAAAGTACCCCGATCTTCTATGTTATCGTCCTCTCGGACGGCTGCCCGGTCTGCCGGTTTCCGGTTGAACCCGGAATCCGCTTTTATCCCCTGATCCTGGGGATGGAGGCGGACAAGGAGCGGACGGTTACGCTGATGAAGGAAACCCAGTGCATGCCGGATTCCCCCGCCGGGACGATCCGACTGCATTCCCTGCGCTATGACGGGGAGCTGCTGGAGCTGCCCGGGTATGATTTGAAAATC
>CAMVDI010000010.1 GCA_947166205.1 uncultured Clostridia bacterium | reverse complement strand
ACTTGTGCTCCGCCTGGCTGGCCCGGGCAAACTGCCACTTCTTGCCGGTGGGGAAGCCCGCGCCGCCGCGGCCCCGCAGGCCGCTCTTCAGGATCTCGTCGATCACCTGCTCGGGGGTCATCTCGGTCAGGGCCTTGCCCAGAGCCTGATAGCCGTCGAAGGCGATGTATTCGTCGATGTTCTCGGGATCGATGACGCCGCAGTTCCGCAGCGCGACGCGCTGCTGCTGCTTGTAGAAGCCGATCTCGGCCAGGCTCTTCTGCACGGAGCTCTCGTGGGTCTTGTGGTCCACGTAGACCAGGTGCTGCACCTTGCGGCCCTTCAGCAGATGCTCGGTGACGATCTCGTCCACGTCTTCCAGCTTGACGCGGCTGTAGAAGGTTCCTTCCGGATAGATGATAACCACCGGGCCGGCCTCGCACAGGCCGAAGCAACCGGTACGGACAACCTTGACTTCCTTGTCCAGGCCGTTGGCCGCGATCTGCTCCTCGAAGCGTTCAATCAGCTTCGCGGAACCGGAAGATGTACAGCCGGTACCGCCGCAGACCAGCACATGAGCGCGATAAAGATCCATGGGTATTCCTCCTCTGGTTTATTTCAAGGGATGGGGATGCTTATTCCGCGGCGCCGATGGTGTATTCCGCCACCGGAGTTCCGCCGATCAGATGCTCCGTCACGATGCGCTCCACCATTTCAGGCTTCACCTTCACGTAGGTGACCTTTTCCTGTCCGGGCAGAATCACGTCCAGCATGGGCTCCAGCCGGCACATGCCGATGCAGCCGGTCTGGCTCACAGTCACATGCTGCAGATCCCGCTTCTTGATCTCCTCCAGGAACTTCATCATTACGGGACGGGCGCCGGCGGCGATGCCGCAGGTGGCCATGCCGATGACTACGCGGGCGGCGTTTTTGTCTTCCTTGCGCATGTTGATGTTTTCCAGGGTCTTCGCCCGGATCGCCTGCAGATCAGCTAAAGATTTCATCGTTTACATACCTCCGAATATTGGATCAATTTCTTCTTTCAGAGCCTCCTGCAGCCAGGCGGCCACCTCGGGCTCGTTCAGGGGGATATCGCTCCCCAGGGCGTTCCGGACCTCCCGGGTGTCGAAAAGGCATTCGCCTTTCGGCGTCTTCCCCTCGAACCGGAAATCCGGATGGGTGGGATTGGTAATCATCAGGCTCAGCAGCGTCCCGCTCAGATCTCCCAGCGGCAGGCAGTCGATGTTTCCCGTGTCCATCGTCACGGTCATCTCCGTCCCCTTTCCGACCTCGCTCTGAAGGGTCAGGGTTCCGCCCGCCTTCTCCGCGTTCTCCATCATCATGGGGATTCCCAGCCCCACCTTCCGGGTGGTCCGGGTGGTGGCAAAGGGGCTGGTCACCCGGGCCAGAAGCTCCGGGCTCATGCCCCGCCCGTCGTCCTTCAGCACCATCGTCAGCCAGCCCCGGCCGTCCACCGTGATCCGGACGGTGACCAGGGAAGCGCCGGCTGTGATGCTGTTCTGGGCCAGATCAAGCAGGTGAAGGCTCAGATCCCGCATCGGCCGCTCCTCCCCCGCTTTCTCAGTACTTGGCCAGGATATCGGGCACCATGTCGGGCGTCAGCCGGCCGTAGACCTCGTCGCCGATCATCATGACCGGGGCCAGGCCGCAGGCGCCGAGGCAGCGGGTGGCGTTCAGGGTGAACTTCCCGTCCTTCGTGGTCCGGCCGACTTCGATCTTCAGCTCCTCAGTGAGCTTGTCGAGAACCTTCTGGCTTCCCTTGACGTAGCAGGCGGTTCCGAGGCAGACGCCGATCACGTGCTCTCCCTTGGGCTCCAGCGAGAACTGGCTGTAGAAGGTGGAAACGCCGTAAACCTCGCTCAGCGTCACGCCCAGCCCGTCCGCGATCATCTCCTGGACATCCTGGGGCACATAGCCGAAGATGTTCATGGCTTCCTGCAGTACAGGCATGACCGCGCCGCGCTCGCCCTTGTGTCTGGCGATCGCGTCCTGCAGCTGTGCATACTTTTCCTTGTTGTCAGGCATAAGACAAACCCCCTTGTTCATTTAAAGCACACAAAAAGCAAAAGCCTGTCTGCTCTGTCGGGCATTCTATCATAAAAGCCGGGAATTGAAAAGCTTTTTTGACGAATTTTTAACAGGTTTGGGCCCTGCTGTCAGTTAGACTTGACTAACTGACTGAATCGTTTTGTACAATTCCGGAATCCTGCTTTACAGGCTTTGCCACGGGCTGAAGGAAAGGATTCTTCTTTTTGCCTCCGGCGTCCGGAAATACCCTCCAATCCCATGGGAAAGTAGGTATTATGAAAAAAAGAATTGATCGTGCCCCGGTTCCCATGCTATACTTGACCCATCTCAGATCCCATATTTTCCGCAAACGGCGAGAGGAGGGCTTTCCATGAAAAAGAGAATCGGCATCCTGACCAGCGGCGGGGACTGCCCCGGTCTGAACGCGGCGATCCGCGGTGTCGCCCGTGCCGCCTATGAGATGTTTGACGCCGAGATTATCGGCATTCACGACGGATACCGCGGGCTGATCGAGGCGGATTATTCCGTCATGTCCCGCAGCCAGTTTTCCGGCATCCTGACCCTGGGCGGAACCATTCTCGGCACCAACCGTACGCCCTTCCGCAATATGAGAAAAATCGAAGAGGACAACGTGGACAAGGTGGCCGCCATGAAGCGGACGTACAAGATGCTGAAGCTGGACTGCCTGGTGACCCTGGGCGGAAACGGGACCCACAAAACCGCCAACCTCCTCAGCGAGGAAGGGCTGAACGTGATCGGCCTTCCGAAGACCATTGACAACGACCTGTACGGGACGGATTTCACCTTCGGCTTCCATACCGCCCTGGACATCGCCACGGACGTGGTGGACCGGATCCATACCACCGCGGCCAGCCACGGCCGGGTCATGGCCATCGAGGTCATGGGCAACAAGGCCGGCTGGCTGACGCTGTACGCGGGCGTGGCCGGCGGAGCGGACGTGATCCTGATTCCGGAGATTCCCTATACCATCGACAAGGTGGCTGAGATCGTTCAGCGCCGCGCGGAGAACAACAAGGGCTTCACCATCATCGCCGTGGCGGAGGGCGCCATGGAGAAGGAGGAGGCCAAGCTGAAGAAAAAGGAGCGGGAGACCCGCCGCGCCCAGGAGCACTTCTCCTCCAGCGCCTATGTGGCCCAGCAGCTGCAGGAGCTGGTTGGGGTGGAAGCCCGCAACGTGGTTCCCGGGCATACCCAGCGCGGAGGCAGCCCCAGCGCCTATGACCGGGTGCTGTCCACGGAATTCGGCGTCCATGCCGCGGAGCTGATCCGGGACGATATCTACGGCGTCACCGTGGCCCTGAAGGGGAACAGCATCACCCACAATTATCTGAAGGACATCGCCGGCGTCGCCAAGCCCGTGCCCGCGGATGATCATATGATCACCACCGCCCGTCGGATCGGCATCTCCTTCGGCGACTGACCTCGCTTCCCGCCGGACCGGCGCCCCCCGGCGGCTGACCTCGCTTCCCGCCGGAGGAAGCCGGTCCGGGGGCTGCCCGATTTTTTGCGCATTCTTTCCGTTTTTTGCGCATTCTTTCCGTTTTTGCGGGGTTCTTTCTTTACAAACCGCCCGTTCTCTGGTACTATTTCGGCAGGCTGGGGGTTTGGAGGCCCTTCTGAATAATCCGGATTAAATGATAAAAGGTGAGTTGTGCCGTGACAGAATCTGTCCTTTACGCGGAGATTTACGCCATCTGCTCGCTGTTTCTCGGGCTGATCTGGTTCTGGTCCGCCCGCAGGCGCGAGAAGTCCGCGGCCGATTTCTGGCTGAACCGGACCTATTTCTGCTTTTTGGTTAATTTCCTGTCCAACCTGCTTTTTACCGTGTTCAACCGGATCTGGGTTGTCGAGGCGCTGGCGCTTCCCCTCTCCTATCTCTTCAAAACCGCGTATCTGATCACGCTGGTCTTCGGCGCCTTCTGCTGGTGCGGGTTTGCGGAGACGACGCTGCGCTCCGATTTTTTTACCCGGAAAAAGACGAGGTATTCCCTGTTTGCGCTGGAGTTCCTGTTCTGCGGCTTCATTCTCTCCAATCTGCTGACCCGCTCCATCTTCTACTTCGACGAGTCCCTTCGCTATCGCCGCACGGGCCTGTTCCAGGTCCTGCTCCTCTGCCTGACCGCCCTTTGCCTGTTCAGCAGCGTGCGGCTTCTGCTCCGGTGCAGGTCGGAATCCGATCCCTCCCGTCATTCCTTTTTCCGGGTGGTCTCCTCCTTCCCGCTCTGCCTGCTGGCGGCGCTGCTTCTCAGCCGGCTCGGGGAATCTTTTCCCGTGGTCTGCGTCTGCATCCTGACGGAGCTCTTCTGCATCTTTGTGGAGAACAGCAATCAGTCCGTCTCCACGGACACCCTCACCCGGGTGAACAACCGCCAGAACCTGAACCGGTTTATGACCTACAAGCTGATCAACCACGAGGAACAGGTCTGGCTGCTGATGATCGACGTGGATCATTTCAAGCCCATCAACGACAGTTTCGGTCACCTGGAGGGAGACGCCGCCCTGGAGCGGATCTCCGGGATCCTGAAATCCGCCTGCCAGACGCTGGATTCCCGTCCCTTTATCGCCCGGTACGGCGGGGATGAGTTCGTGATCGTGGTGGAAGGCGCGGAAAGCGAGACCAACCGTCTCTGCGAGACCATTCACGCCATGCTGAAGGAATCCGACAAGGACGGAAAGCCCTATCAGCTCCGGGTCAGCATCGGCGTGGCGAAGCGGAAGAGCGGGATGACCTATGAGCAGCTGGTGGCCGAGGCGGATGCCCGGCTGTACGAGGTCAAGGAGAGCCGCCCCCCCTTCCGGGGATACGCGGTTCCGAAGGCCTGAAGCGCAATTTCAAAGCGGCGGGGAAGACTGTTTCCCCGCCGCTTTTTCATTTTCTCCGGTCCGCCCGCTGCCAAAGCGCCGCTGGTTTTTCTTCCGGTTTCACGTCCACTCCGCCCAGATCTCCGGCCTGTACCCGGAGGTAATCCGGTTTCCGTTCCGGACCAGCGGCGTCTTCAAAAGCCAGGGCGCCTCCCGGATGGCCGGAATCAGGAAGCTTTCCTGATCGTAATAGCAGGCGGGATGCTCCCGGACCCGCTTGTCCTCCCGGTCCAGCAGGTTTTCGATTCCCACCTGCCGGATCATGAGCTGGATCTCCCGCTCCCCCAGCGGATGCTTTTTCAGATCCAGCATCTGGACCGGGATCCTGCGCTCCTTGAAGTACCGCTCCGCCTTCTGGGTATCGAAATTCTTCTTTCCGCAGTAAATCTGAATGTTCATGGGCTTAATCCCTCCCGCGGCGGATATCCCGGCCCTTGATGGGAATATACAGGCAGTTCCGCTGATCCGTCAGCCGGGAGGCGATCCGCTCCGTATAGCGGTTCTTCAGCTCCTCCTGGTTCAGGTTCGTGCTGATGACCGTGGTCAGATTCCTGCGCTGCCGCTCGTTGATCAGGTTGAACAGCTGTTCGATGGTCACGTTCTGCATCAGGGGTTCGCTGCCCAGGTCGTCCAGCATCAGCACCTGGGTCCCGATCAGCTCCTCCAGCTGTCCTCCGCCTTCGAAATAGCTCCTGCGGGCGATTTCCAGAAAGCTGTAGGCGGACATCAGCAGCACCTGGACGTCCCGCTCGATCAGCCGGTTCGCCATGGCGTGGAGAAGAAAGGTCTTGCCCAGCCCGGAGGGCCCGGACAGGATCAGGTCCCGGGGAGTCTGGTCCGGACAGGCGTCCGCCCAGCGTTCGCAGGTTTCCCGGATCACCTTCATGGCCTCCCGCTGGGTATAGGCGGAGCGCTCCGTCTTCTCATCCGGAAACACGTTCAGGTCAAAGGTCTCGAAGGTTTCCCTCCCGTTCTCCTGCAGGCCGATGGCCCGGCGCAGCTTTTTCTGATACCGTTTCCGCACGCATTCGCATCTTTCGCGGATCCGGTCCCCCACCAGGCCCGTGTCCCGGCAGACGGGGCAGCTGAAGACAGGGGTCAGATAGTCTTCCGGATAACCCTTCCGGACCAGCTCCCGCCGGATGAGCCCGGAAATCTCCTCCATGCGCTCCGGCAGATCCTCCGGCAGCGTTTTTCCGGCCAGGATGCCCCGCACCCCGCCGCCGATCATGTTTTCCCGCCGGTCCAGAAGTCCCGCGATCTCCGGCGCCTCCCTCCGGATCTCCCGGATGCGCCGCAGATTTGTCTCCTCGTTCCGGCGCCTGTCCTCCTCCAGATCCAGCAGCGCTTCCTTCAGCAAGTCCTCACGCATCCGGTTTCTCCTCCCTCAGCCGGTTCAGCACCTGGTCCATACTCTCCTCCCGGCCCTGATAGTCCCGCTGGACATACTGCTGGGCGGCCAGCTGTCTTCCGGGTCCGGCGGCGGCGCCCTGCGGCCTGGCCGCCCGCTTCCGGCGTTCCTCCAGCTCCCGGGAGATCCGCTCCTTTCCGCGGATATCCCGCTGGGCATAATCCCGCAGGATTTTATCCAGGTAGAGCATGGGCTTGTCCGCCCCGCAGGCGGCCTCCGCCGCCAGAAGGATCTCCTCCCGGGAAAAGCGCAGTTCCTCCTCCCAGGCGGCGGCCAGATCCCGGTCCCGGACGCTGGTCCTGGTCTTCACGCCCCAGATCTTCCGCAGCTCCATCAGCAGCTCGCTCCTGGCCCGGAACGCCCGGATATAGGCCTCCGCCTCCGCCGCGCTGCCGATGCCCTTCTTCCGCCAGGAATCCAGCATCTTCCCGATGTCCTCCGTCGTCCCGCCGGACCTGCCGCATTCCCGGGCCGCCAGCAGGATCATCTCATCCGGATACCGCTCCCGGATCCGCCGGTGCCAGGCCAGCCCCTCCTCCGAGATTCCCCCGGAGCCCAGAGCCTTCAGCACCTTCCGGAAGTCCTCCGCCTCCCGCCGGCTCCGCAGGACCCCCTGCTCATCGATCCGCTCTCCGGGGGCCGCCTGCTCGTGAATGTTTTTCAGGATCCCGTCCAGGAAGCCCATGGAGGGAACCCCCCGGGCCGTTTCCGCGCAGGCCTCCCCGATGGCCTCCGGGGTGAACCCCCAGTCCTGCACCCATTTGCGGTACAGCTCCAGCTGATCCTGGGTGGGCGCGTTCATGTTCCGCACCCGCAGCCTTTTCAGCACCGCCATGGTCCCCTGATAGATCATCTGATCCCGGGTCAGAAACGCCTCCGCCTCCTCCACGGTGCGGATATTCTCCTGGGCCATCTGAAGGGCCACCCGCTCCGCGCTCTGGATGGAGAAGTTCTTTCCCTTGTTCCGCTCCATGTGCTTGAGCAGCATCAGAACCGCTTCCCGGGGAAGCTTCAGCTCCTCCACCCACTCATAGCAGGTCTGGATTTCGCTCCCGTGGAGCCGCCGGCCGTGGTCGAACACCCCGTACAGGCTTTCCGCGAAAGCCTCGTACTCCGGGTCCATCTCCGGCACGGCGTCGGAGATCATGCGCTGGCGCAGGTTCACATACTGATACTGGGGCGGGTCGTCGCTGATCCGGCGGACCAGGCCCTTCCGCTCCCAGTAACGGAAGGCCCGGGCAATCTCCTCCCCGGTCAGGTTCAGATCCCCGGCCATCTTCTCCAGGCTCATCTCCGCCTCCGGATGATAGCAGCGCATCAGCCCGTACAGATAGACCCGCACATCGTCGCCCCTGGCAGAAGGAAGATAGTCCTGAATAAACTGGTTCTCCACCGGCGTCACGTCGAACAGCGTATAGCGGTCTTCAAACCCGAACAGCATGCGGCCTTCTCCTCCTTCCCGGTTCCATGTCCCCCGAGTATACCACAAACGCCTGCTTTTGTCTCGGACCTGTTTGCGAAAAACCGCTTTTCAGGAGGCTGCTTCTGTGCTATAATGCCCATATCTTTGAAAGAGGAGGTTCTTTCCCATGCCACTTGTCACAACGACCGAAATGTTCAAAAAAGCCTATTCCGGCGGTTACGCCATCGGTGCCTTCAATGTAAACAATATGGAAATCGTCCAGGGGATTACCGAGGCCGCCGGCGAGCTGAAGGCTCCCGTCATCCTGCAGGTCTCCAAGGGCGCCCGCGCCTACGCGAACCATAAGTACCTGGTTCATCTGGTCCAGGCCGCCGTCGAGAATTTTCCGGAGCTGCCCATCGCGCTGCATCTGGATCACGGCGATAGCTTCGAGCTCTGCAAGGACTGCATCGACGGCGGCTTCACCTCCGTGATGATCGACGCCAGCTCCAAGCCCTATGAAGAGAACATTGCCCTGACCCGCCGGGTGGTTGAATACGCCCATGATCACGGCGTGGTCGTCGAAGCCGAGCTCGGAACCCTCGCCGGCGTGGAAGACGAAGTTTCCGTGGATTCCGACAAGGCCATGTACACCCACCCCGAAGAGGTGGAGGACTTCGCCACCCGTACGGGCTGCGATTCCCTGGCCATCGCCATCGGCACCAGCCACGGCGCCTACAAGTTCAAGCCCGGCACCAAGCCCCAGCTCCGGTTCGACGTGCTGGAGGAGTGCTCCCGCCGCCTGCCCGGCTTCCCGATCGTGCTGCACGGCTCCTCTTCCGTTCCCCAGAAATTCGTTGAAGAGATCAACAAATACGGCGGCAACATGCCCGACGCCATCGGCATCCCCGAGGAGCAGCTCCGCAAGGCCGCTTCCATGGCTGTTTGCAAGATCAACATCGACTCCGATATCCGTCTGGCCATGACCGCCAGCATCCGGAAGTATTTCGCGGAGCATCCGGATCACTTTGATCCCCGGCAGTATCTCAAGCCTGCCCGCCAGGCCGTGAAGGAAATGGTCGCCCACAAGATCGTGGACGTTCTGGGCTGCGACGGAAAGGCCTGATCCTTTCCCGGCGGACCTCCCCGGTTTACGGAAACATCCCCGGATCAGAAGATCCGGGGATGTTTTTTGTTCCGCTTTTCAAGGGGGGCCGCCGCGGAAAGCCTCATTCCCGCCGCTTGACGCCCACGTAGATCCGTTCCGCCTTGGGCTCGTAGGTGTCGGTGTAGAGGATCACCCGCTCGATCTCCCGGCCGGCCTCATACTTGACCCGGTAGCTTTCCACCACGTATCCGGGCTTGGCCTTGGAGACGGACTTTTCCTGATCCGTATAGGTGACGTAGGTTCCGTCCTTGTCCTTGATGTAGGTGGGCTTGGTGGGCGGATCCAGCTCCTGAACCGTCTTGCATTCGATCTCGTACCGCACGTCGCCCATGTCCGCGCCGTAGATCAGCACCCGGGCGATGAGCCTGCGCCGGTTGCTGGGATCCTGCTGGACCCCGGCCACGAGATAGATCGGGTCGTCGGTGTTGTTTTTGAAGACCAGGTCGATCTTTCGCTTTCCCACCCAGTAGACGGTGGCGTCCTTTCCGTATTCCGTATAGTTGACGGAGTCGGAATGGGGCTCCCGCTTCACGATCTGCAGCCCCGCGCAGACCGCCGCCTGATAGACCGTGGTGCTGGCCTGGCAGACGCCGCCGCCGACGCCCATCACATGCTCGCCGTAGGCATATTCGATGGCGGGATAGAACCCGTTTTCCTCCGTCCGCTGTCCCACCACGGTGTTGAAGCTGAACTGGGCTCCGGGCTGAATGACGTAGCCGTTCACCAGCTCCAGGGATCTCTGGATGTTCCGGTTCCGGTCCTCCGTGGAGGAGGTGGAGATCGGCGTATAGACCGAGGAGCGGAGCATGTAGTGCCGCTGCAGGTCCGCCATGTAGACCGACGGTTCGATGACCTCCGGCTCCAGCTCCACCGTACCGCTGGTCATGGTTGAAACCATGTGGTACAGCTTGCCCCGGACCTCCTCCGTGTCCAGCCGGCGTCCCCGGGATTCCTCCTGAAAGGTGAAGGGATAGGCCTGGCTGGGATCGAAGGCCAGCAGCTGGGCGTTGACCGCCGGCTTGTCAATCTGGCTCTTCACCTGTCCCAGCACATTGTCGATCACCGAGGTGTCCCCGCTGGGGGTGGCGGTGAAGGCCTCGTAGGGCGTCTCCGCCAGGGCCTGCATGGCCGCGTACCGGGCCTGCTCATCCCCCGTGTGCCCCTGGGCCCACGCTTCGTTCAGCACCTGGCCGATGTCCACGCTCATGCCCAGCATCCCCGCGTTGATCTGGGCCAGCTGGGTTCCCTGATAGGTCAGGATCACGTTCCAGGCGTCGTTCCGCCGCTGGATCTGGCTCTGAACGGAGTTCAGCCCCTGCTCCGGGGTCATGCCGCCCAGATGGATCCCGTCCACATAGACCCCGGGCACGAACAGATTGTCGTAGGCGGTAACCGTGTCATGGATATGTTTCGTTTTCTGGTAACTGTCCAGGGCGAAATATCCCCCCGTGCCCAGGGCCGCGGCCAGCAGGATGATGGCCAGGATCAGGCCCAGCCGACTCTTCCTCGCCGGAGGCTGCTCCGCCCCGCGGCTTCCGTTTTCGGCCGGAACGGGAACCTGCCCCGTATAGCCCCGGAACGCGCCGTAGCTGGAAGTCTGGGACGTCACGCGTTTCCGCTCTTCCTGCTGCCGGCGCTGCATCTGCTGCTCCTGCTGCCAGGCATACTGCCGGCGGGCGTATTCCTGCTGCTGATAATAGTACTCTTCCGGGGATCCCGGATAGGGCGCCTGCCCCTCCGGGCCGTAGGGCCCGGGCCGGTTCTGAAAGGGGAAAGAGGCATCGCCCGGCATGGCCTGGACCTGCTGGGGATTCCGGCCCGGCGCGGCCTGCATCTGCTGCGCGGCCCGGCTGACCCGGTCCGGAGCCTCCTGCGGCTTCGTGCTTCTGCGGGTTCTCCGTTCCTCCGCCATGCGTCTTTCCTCCTTTCCGCTTCCATTTCCGGCCCATGCCGGATCAGTCGTTCAGATACTCCGTTTCATCCTTTTCGGCGGGGGCGGGGATGGATTCCTTCTCCCCGGCTTCCGCGGCGGAATCCTCCGCCGGCGTTTCTCCGGCCCCGCTTTCCGGGTTTTCTTCCGCTTCCTCCGGGGACTGTTCCCCGGCGCTTTCCGCCAGAATCTCCTTCAGGCTGCGGGGCTTATCCGCCGCGGAGTCCTCCGGCATGATTCCCTGATCCATCAGGGCGACGAACTCGGCCCGGTTCAGCGTCTCCTGCTTCAGCAGCGCCTGAACCAGCATGTCCATCCTGTCCCGGTTCTCCCGCAGAATCGTCTTCGCCCGTTCATAGGCCTTCTCCAGGATCTGGCTCACTTCCCGGTCGATCCGGGCGGCGACTTCCTCGCTGTATTCGCGGCTCTGGCCGAATTCCATGCCCACGAAGACCTCCTGGTCGCTGCCCAGATAGATGGTGCCGATCTCATCGCTCATGCCGAACTGGGTCACCATCTTCCGGCAGATCTCCGTCGCCCGCTTCAGGTCGCTGGAGGAGCCGGTATAGATCTCGCCCAGCGCCACCTCTTCCGCGGCGTGGCCGCCCAGCATCATGGACAGCTGGTCCAGCAGCTGGGTGCGGCTCATGTTGTCATGCTCCTCCGCCGGCAGGGCCAGGGTATGTCCGGCGGCCATGCCCCGGGGAACGATGGTGATCAGATGCACCTCGTCGCAGCCCTTCAGCAGGTGCCCGATGATCGCGTGTCCGCTCTCGTGATAGGCCACCATCCGGCGGTCCGCCTCGTTCACCTTGTGGCTCTTCTTCTCGGGGCCCATCTGGACCCGGGCGATGGCGTCCACCAGCAGCTGCTGGCTGATTTCCTTCTTCCGGGCCCGGGTCGCCAGAATCGCCGCCTCGTTCATGACGTTTTCCAGATCCGCGCCGGTGGCATAGGGCATCCGCTTGGCGATGTTCTCCAGATCCACGTCGGCGGCCAGGGGCTTCCCGCGGCTGTGCACCTTCAGAATCGCGACCCGGCCGTCCTGGTCCGGATAGTTCACGGTTACCTGGCGGTCAAACCGGCCCGGCCGCATCAGGGCGGGATCCAGGATATCCCTGCGGTTGGTGGCGGCCATGACGATAATCCCCTCGTTCACGGCAAAGCCGTCCATCTCCACCAGCAGCTGGTTCAGCGTCTGCTCCCGCTCGTCGTGTCCGCCGCCCAGGCCGGCGCCGCGGTGCCGGCCCACCGCGTCAATCTCATCGATGAAGACGATGGCCGGGGCGACCTTCTTCGCCTGGTCAAACAGATCCCGGACCCGGCTGGCGCCGACGCCCACAAACATTTCCACGAAGTCACTGCCGCTGATGGAGAAGAAAGGAACCCCCGCTTCTCCGGCCACGGCCTTGGCCAGCAGGGTCTTGCCCGTGCCGGGAGGGCCGACCAGCAGAACGCCCTTGGGAATCCGGGCGCCCATGGCCGTATATCCCTTCGGGTTTTTCAGGAAGTCCACCATCTCCTGCAGCTCTTCCTTCTCCTCCTCCGCGCCGGCCACGTCCGCGAAGGTCACCCGGTTGTTGGACTGATCTGCCATTCTGGCGCGGCTGCGGGAGAAGTTCATGACGCCCTTGCCCCCCATGCCGCCCTGGGAGCGCAGCATGAAGATCCAGAAGATCGCCATCAGTCCCACCATGATCAGGTAGGGAATGAACTCGTACCACCAGGGGATCGTCACCGGGGCCCGGTACTCGATGTCAAAGCTCAGGTCGTTCACGGAGATCAGAGAGGGATCCACGCCCCGCTTCTGGGCTTCCATGATCCGGACCGTGTCCAGAAAATCGCTTCCGATCGTGGTCTCAAAATCGTAGTCCGCGTCCGGAAAGGCCAGGCTGGAAACCTGGGTGGTCTTCGTCAGTCCCACCAGGGAATTGTTCCGGATCGCCACCCGGGCGACTTTCCCGTCCTGAATCATCTGAAGCAGCTGGGGGTACTCAATCCGCTTGTTCACGGGCTGGGAAAGCCCGCCGTTGAGCAGAACGGCAATCAGCAGCAGCGTGCCCAGCAGGGCGATGTACCCCATGATTCCTCTGTTTTTCCTCAAGGATGGATCCTCCTCATTCTTCTTCGTATACCTTCGGGGACAGCACCCCGATATCCGGCAGGTTCCGGTAGACCTGGTTGTAGTCCAGCCCATAGCCGACCACGAACTCATCCGGAATATTGAAACAGCTGTAATCAACCTTCAGATCAGGCACCCGGCGGCGGGCCGGCTTGTCCAGCAGCGTCACGATCCGGATGGAGGCGGCGCCCCGGTGCTGCAGCATGCCCTTCAGATAGTTCAGCGTCACGCCGGAATCGACGATATCCTCCACGATGATCACGTCCTTGCCGAGGATATCATTGTCCAGATCCTTCAGCACCCGGACCACACCGCTGGTCTTTGTGGCGCTGCCGTAGCTGGAGATCGCCATGAACTCGATGGTCAGCGGAAGATCCACCGCCCGGATCAGGTCGGTGAAGAACACCGCTCCGCCCTTGAGAATGCAGACCATGACCGGGCTTTTCCCCCGGTACGCCTCCGTGATCCTTCTGCCAAGCTCCTCCACCTTCCCGGCGATCTCCTCCCGGGTCACCAGGATTTTCGTCAGATCCCGATAGATCGTTCCGTTGACTTCAATCATGCGAGCTCCTCTTTTTCTCCCCCTTCCGGGGGCGGTTGTTCTTCGTCCTGTCCCGGGGATCCATCAGCCGCAGGCTGGTCTTTTCCCTCCGGGCCCGCCATCCCCCGGGCAGGTTCACGATGGTTCCCCGGGGCGCCGACGGCAGCGCTTCCAGCCGCCGGGTCTGATCAAAGCTCAGCTCCCGCTCTTCCCTTTCGGGGCTGTGTTTCCGCCACCAGAGGCGCAGCGTCCGGCTCCGCAGGGCCCCGGGCGCCTCCGCGAGCGCTTCCGCGTCCAGCCCCCCGGGGCCTTCGCATCTTTCCAGCAGCCCGGCGGCCTGGGCGGCCAGGGCCTCCTGGTCCTGTCCGATCAGCTCCGCGGCCCGGGCAATGCGGCCCCCGGCCCCCGGCGCGGCGGCTTCCATCCGGGGAATCAGCTCCAGCCGAATCCGGTTCCGCAGATAGGCCGGGTCCTGATTGCTGCTGTCTTCCCGCCAGGGAATCCCCGCTTCCCGCAGGGCCTCCCGCAGCTCCTTTCCGGTCAGATCCAGCATCGGGCGGATCAGGGTGTATCCGTCCCTCCGTTCCGTCCTTCTCATGCAGGCGAGCCCCTCCGGCCCCGCGCCGCGCAGCAGCCGCATCAGAAACGTTTCCGTCTGGTCGTCCCGCTGATGGGCCAGGATCAGCGTGGGGATCCCCCGCTCCCGGAGCACCTGCCGGAAGACGGCGTACCGGCCCTCCCGGGCCCGGTTTTCATCCCGCCGGCCTTCCAGATCCAGCCGCTCGGCCCGCAGGGGAATGGCCAGCCTTTCGCAGAGCGCCCGGACGAAGGCCTCGTCCCCGTCGGATTCCCCGCCCCGGAGGCCGTGGTTCACGTGAACCGCCTCCAGCTCGATCTCTCCGGCATCCCGCAGGGGCAGCAGGAGATACGCCAGCGCCACGGAATCAGCTCCGCCGCTCAGCCCCGCCAGGCACTTTCCCGCGGGGCGGGGATTCAGCCTTTCCCCCAGCCGCTCCAGCTCCGTCATGGGCGCAGAGGCGCCGCGCAGACGTTGCAGGGCGACAGGTTCTTGTATTTGTCGTCGTTCACCTCGGCATAGGTGAAGTGCCCCTTGAAGGGCAGGAATTTGGCGTGGGTGCTCTTGCAGTTGGGATCCAGGTGATACTTGGTTCCCCCGTCCGGATTGTAGTACAGGATGGTATTTCCCGTGGCCGCGGGTTCTGGCGAGGGCGTCGCCGTGGCCGACAGGGCGGGATCGGGCGTCTCCGCCTCCTCATAGGTCTTCAGGCTCTGGGGATCCACGAACCACTGATCCCCCTCCCGGACCATCAGCACGTTCAGCCGGTATTTCACCGGATCCTTGCCGTTGTTCCGGTCGATGGTGGAGGTCACGGTCACGGTCCGGGATGTGTCCTCGCTGGTCCCGGAGACCTTTTCAATGTCATAGTCCAGGGGCGTTCTGTTGGCCAGCAGGCCGAAGAGCGCCGTCTTGGGATTGTCCACCCCGCTCTGCCAGGAAGGGGCGCACAGGGTCAGCATCTCATCCTGCCGGTTGGCCGCCCAGTAGCGGAAAAAGCTGTCCAGCCGGTCCACGGTGGCATTGTCGTCCGGCACGGGGGTGCTCGTCGCCGGCACGGCGGTTGTCTCCGGGACGGGCAGCGTTCCCGCCGAACCGGTTCCGGCCGTTCCGGTTCCGGAGGAGGAAGTGCCGCCCTGACCCACGACCTGGACGCCCGGCGCCCCGGTCACCGTCGCGTCCCGCCTGCCCTGGAATACGTCCAGCGCGTTCAGCAGCGCCACAACGCTCAGCGCGGCAAAAACGATCGTATAGCAGAGCCTCCGGTTTCCGGACACCAGGGGCTTCACCCAGAAAAAGGCTGCGCTGCCCGCGGCCAGCACGATGAAAACCCAGGAAAGGGCCTTCGAACGCGTCAGCAGGCTGACCGCGAAAAGTCCGGCCAGCACCGCGCCAAGGGCGATGAGCATCCAGCTCTGGAAGACGAAGGGCTGTTTCCGCACGGGAACCACCGGCGGAACATAGCCGCCGCCGTTCAGCGGAATCTGCTGGCTGTATCCGGCGGGGGCCTGCTGATTGCGGCCCATCTGCGCGTAGGGATTGTTTCCGCCCTGGGGCCATCCCCCCGTCTGTCCGTAGGGGGCGCCGGAGTTCATCTGCGGATAGCCGTATCCGCCCTGGGCGTTCTGCCCGTATCCCTGGGGCTGCCCGTATCCCTGAGCCTGCCCGTATCCCTGGATCTGGCTGCTCTCCTGGGTCTGCCCGTACCCCTGGGGCTGGGCGTATCCTGCCGGCTGGCCGTATCCCTGGGGCTGGCCGTATCCCTGCGCCTGGCCGTATCCCTGCGCCTGGCCGTATCCCTGCGCCTGGCCGTATCCCTGGGTCTGGCCGTATCCCTGAGCCTGGCCGTATCCCGCCCCGGGAGTCTGGCCCGCCTGAGGGTAATAGCCCCCCTGGGAATAGCTCCCCGCGCCGGGAGCGGCGTAACCGGCGCCGTATCCGTTCTGGGCGGGGGTGTTTCCGGTATTTCCTGGGGTATATCCCGCGTATCCGGTCCCGGAACCGGTCATCCCGGTCCAGGGGGCGCCCTGTCCGGCCTCCGGCCCGTATCCGCTCATCCCCTGGGGCGAAGCGCCGGGCTCGGCCGGCTGCTGAATTTTCCTGCCGAAATTCATGAAATAAGGATCCTTTCCGCCGCCTTCCGGGCGGCCATCGAAGAAAAAAGGCTCCGAAAAAAGGTCACGACAACCTGACGAGCATTGCTGCTCGGAAAAATAGTTTATCATTTCTACCCGGGGTTGTAAACCTTAAATTTGATGCTTTTGTAACAAATAGGATGCCGTTTTCTGCTATGATATCTGCTGAGGCATTTTGTGAAGGAGGCGCGTTCCCTTGGCGATCAAGACCCGTTCTTTTCACCAGGTCAAGTCCGATCTGGCGATTGGAGCGATGACAGTTCTGCTGTACGGCATGCTCGCCGCGGTTTTCTTCGCCTGTCTTTCCATGCCGAATATCTTTCTCCGCCATCTGAACCGTACCTTCGCCACCACGCTGCTGACCTTTGTCGTGCTGATTGTGGCCATGCACATGGTCTACGGCGGGTTTGACGTGGGGCGCAAAAAATCCAAACCCGTGATTTCCGCCCTGGTGACCGGGACGATCATTACCGATCTGGTCGCCTATCTCCAGCTGGAAATCATGAACGTCAACGATAATTACAACAAACATCTGGTTCTTTTCGGGGTGGATTTCCTGTATCTGCTGCTGGCCATGCTGCTGCAGGTCGGGATCATCATTCTATTTGTCCGGATGGGAAACGATCTCTATTTCCGGTTTCATCCTCCCCGCTCCGTTCTGCTGATCATCGGGGATCCGGATCAGGAGCTTCCCCTCCGCTCCAAGATCGCCCGCTACCAGCTTCAGTGGACGGTGGAGGACTGCGCCCTGTACAGCGACCCGGATCTGAAGGAGCGGATCCGCCGGTCCGAGGTGGTCTTCCTGGGTCAGATTCCCCAGACCAACAAGGCCGTCATCCTCAAGCAGTGCTATGATCTGCGGAAGGACATCATGTGCAAGGCCCAGCTGCAGGAAACCATTCTGTGCAATTCCCGCCCCGCCATCGTGGACGACGCCCCTTTCCTGGAGATGGAGTTTTTCAAGATGTCCTTCTATCAGCGGGCGGCCAAGCGGCTGGGAGACATCTTTATTTCCCTCTTCTGCCTGATCCTGCTCTCCCCGCTGATGGCCGTCATCGCCCTGGCCATCAAGGCGGAGGACAGGGGGCCCGTTTTTTTCCGCCAGAAGAGGCTGACCATCCGGGGCTGGGAGTTCACGATCCTGAAGTTCAGAACCATGAAGGTCGAGGCCTCCCAGGGGGAAAGCCAGGTGTCCACCGCCATCAATGATCCCCGGATCACAAAGGTCGGCCGGATCATCCGCCGCTTCCGGATGGACGAGATTCCCCAGTTCGTCAATGTGCTCAGGGGCGAGATGAGCCTGGTGGGCCCCCGGCCGGAGATGCTGGCGAACATTGAACGGTACAAGGAAAGCTATCCCGATTTTGCCTACCGGGAAAAGATGAAGGCGGGCATTACCGGATACGCCCAGATCGAGGGCCGGTACAATACGACGCCGGAAGACAAGCTGATGCTGGACCTGATGTACATCGAAAGCTTCTCGATCTGGCTGGATATCAAGCTGCTGATGCGGACGGCCACCGTCATCTTCAAGCGCGATTCGACCCAGGGGTTTACTCCCGTCCAGGGGACCCCTGTCGATAGTGACGCCTCTCCGCGGGAGGAATCCCCCTGTGCCGGGGTGGTTCCTGTTCCGCAGCCGGCGCCCCCGGTGCTCCAGGAAACCCCAACGAACTCACCCAGAAGGAGAAGGAGTGGTAACCAATGAACACAACATTGCTGATCATGGCGGCGGGCCTGGGTTCCCGCTACGGCGGAAACAAACAGATTGACCGGATCGGCCCCAACGGGGAGATCCTGATGGAGTACTCCATCCATGACGCCATCGAGGCCGGTTTCGACAAGGTGGTCTTCGTCATCCGGCGCAGTATGGAAGCGCTGTTCCGGGAAATGATCGGGGACAAGATTTCCGCCAAGGTCAAGGTGGAATACGCCTTCCAGGAATATGACTCCCTGCCCGGCGGCTTTCAGGCCCCCGCGGACCGGACGAAGCCCTACGGCACCGTTCACGCGGTCACCTGCGCGAAGAACGTGATCCATGAGCCCTTCGCGGTCATCAACGCGGACGATTATTACGGCAAGGACGCCTTCGCCGCCATGGCCGGCAGCCTGCGCCGGCTCCGCGGCAGCGAGGGAAAAGCCTCCATGGTCGCCTATTATCTGAAGAACACCATCTCGGAAAACGGACACGTGACCCGGGGCATCTGCAGCAGGGACGGGGACGGCAACCTGGTCAAGGTGGTCGAAACCTACAAGATTCTGCCCTTCCCGGACGGAACCATCCGGGACATCAACGACGCGCCCGAAGGCATCGTCCTGGATCCGAACGCGCTGGTCTCCATGAATTTCTGGGGCTTCGCCCCCTCCTTCTTCGCCCAGGGCGAGAAGTATCTGGCGGATTTCCTGGCGGATCCTTCCGGGGATCCCCTGAAAAAGGAATTCGTCCTGCCCTCCCTGGTGGATATCCTGATGCGGAAGGAAGGGCTGAAGGTGGAGGTTCTCTCCACCGACGCGGTCTGGTTCGGCGTCACCTATAAAGAGGACAAGGAATACGTGACCGGCGAACTGAAAAAGCTGCATGACAGCGGAGCCTATCCCCCCGCCCTGTAAGGAACCCGGCCCTCCGGAATGTCCCCCGGCGCCGGGCCCGGGGCTGAAACTTGTGGAAAGGAAAGCTGAATCAGGATGAAAGTACTGCTGACGGGCGGCGCCGGCTTTATCGGATCCCACACCTGCGTGGAGATCTGCCAGGCCGGTCATGAAGCCGTCATCGTGGATAATTATGTCAATTCAAGCCCGGAAGCCGTGGCCCGGGTGGAGCGGATTGTCGGGCATCCCGTGGCCCACTATGAGGCCGATGTGCGGGACGCGGACGCCCTGGACCGGATTTTCCGGGAGAACGCCTTTGACGCGGTGATCCATTTCGCCGGGCTGAAGGCCGTGGGCGAGAGCGTTTCCCAGCCCCTGCGGTATTACCGGAACAATCTGGATTCCACCCTGACCCTGATGGAAGTGATGCAGGCCCACGGGGTGAAGCGGATGGTCTTCTCCTCCTCCGCCACCGTCTACGGAAATCAGCCCGTGGTGCCCTACCGGGAGGATATGCCCTCCCTGGGATGCACGAATCCCTACGGCTGGACCAAGTTCATGATCGAAAAGATCCTCGAGGGCCAGCAGACCGCCGATCCGGAATGGAGCGTCGTGCTGCTGCGGTACTTCAACCCCATCGGCGCCCATCCCTCCGGGCTGATCGGCGAGGATCCCTCCGGGATTCCCAACAACCTGATGCCCTATATCGCGAAGGTTTCCGTGGGCGCCCTGGATCATCTGAACATATTCGGAAACGATTATCCCACCCGGGACGGAACCGGCGTCCGGGACTATATCCACGTGGTGGATCTGGCCCGGGGGCATGTTCTGGCCTGTGATTTCGCCGCGAAGCGCACCGGCTGCGAGATCATCAATCTCGGAACCGGCACCGGTTATTCCGTGCTGGACCTGGTGAAAACCTTCGAGCGGGTGAACGGCGTCCGGATCCCCTATGTCATCGCTCCCCGCCGCGCCGGGGATATCGCGGAGAACTACGCGGATCCCTCGAAAGCGAAGGAGCTGCTGGGCTGGGAGGCCCAGAAAACCCTGGAGGACATGTGCCGGGATACCTATCATTTCCAGTCCCTGAATCCCAGGGGCTATCACGCGTAGGCAAACCCGCCGGAAAGCCTGAAAAAAGCGCCGGGAGGAGCGGAATGCTCTTCCCGGCGCTTTTTTCAGATATGTTCGAAGAAGGGGGTTCCTTCCTCGTTTTTCAGAATGCCGTCCTCAAAATGCAGCGGGGTCGGCTGGGTCAGCATGTACTTGAGAATCTCGTCCATCCGGACGCTCTCCCGGAAGGTGACCAGGGAGAAGCTGACCCCGTGCTTGTGGGCCCTTCCCGTCCGCCCGATCCGGTGCAGATAGTATTCGTTCTCATTGGGCAGGTCATAGTTGATCACGGCTTCCACATCGTCCACGTCGATTCCCCGGGCCGCCACGTCCGTGGAAACCAGGATGGGGAACTTGCCGCGCTTGAAATCGTTCATGACCACGTTCCGCTTCGCCTGGGGGATATCCCCGTGCAGGCACTGGGCGTCGTAACCCTCCTTGCAGAGCCGGCTGGTCAGCTTGTCCGTCATGAACTTGGTGTTGCAGAAGATCATCACCCGGCCGTAGACATTCGCGTCCAGCAGATACATCAGGTGATCCGTCTTCTCATTCTGTTCCACGCTGATCACGTACTGGGTGATCTGCGGCCGGTCCTGCTTCGTGGCCTCGACCGTCACTTCCACCGGATCATGCTGGTATTTCCAGGCAATGGTCAGCACATCCTGATTGGTGGTGGCGGAGAAGAGCACCAGCTGCCGGTCGCTGGGGGTGGCTTCGATGATCTTCGTCACATCCTTGACGAAGCCCATGGTCAGCATCTCGTCCGCCTCGTCCAGCACCAT
>CAMVDI010000009.1 GCA_947166205.1 uncultured Clostridia bacterium | reverse complement strand
CAGTGCCGATGGTACTTGGCTGGAGACGGCCCGGGAGAGTAGGTCGCTGCCGGATCCCATATAAGCCCGCTGCGGAAACAGCGGGCTTTCTTCGTAGTTGACCTGTTTGATTTCAGAAGGAGTCATCCCGGAAGCATGAGACTGATCTGGAAATACGTCCGCCCCTGGCGCTGGTTCATCCTGGCCGTGATGGGAATCAAGCTCGCCGGAACCGGCACGGAGCTGCTGATTCCCTATGTGCTGGAGCACCTGCTGGACCACGTGGTTCCCTCGGCGGGGGACGCCTGGCCCGTGGTTTTCTGGGGGGCGGTGATGCTGGGGCTGACCCTGCTGACCCGCCTGCTGAACGTGACCGCCAACCGGATGAGCGTCCGGGTCGCCCGGAACAGCACCTACGCGCTGCGGCGGGATCTGTTTCATACGGCCCTGAACCTGTCCGGCCGCCAGATGGATCAGGTGGGGCTTCCCTCCCTGATCTCCCGGATGACCAGCGATACCTACAATGTGCAGAACTTTGTCCGGATGATCCAGACCATGGGCATCCGGGCGCCGATCATGCTGCTGGGGGGCATCGCCATCACCCTGACCATGGACACGGGGCTGGCGATGATTCTCTGTATCATGGCTCCGGTCATGATCGCCCTGGTCATCTTCGTGTCCTGGAAGGGCATTCCCCTTTACGATGAGGTGCAGCGGCGGATGGACACCCTGGTCCGCATCATGCGGGAAAACATCACCGGCATCCGGGTGGTCAAGGCCCTCAGCAAGGAGCCCTGGGAGCGGAAGCGCTACGGGGAAGCCAACACCCGCCTGGCCCGGCAGGAAATCCGGGCCAGCGTCATCATGAGCCTGCCCGGCCCCATTGTGACCCTCTTTCTGAACGTGGGGCTGACTCTCGTGGTCTTTGTGGGCGCCCGCCGGGTCAACGCCGGGGAAACCGCCCCGGGCGTGATTCTTGCCTTTCTCACCTATTTCAATATGATCCTGATGGGCGTCATGGGCCTGAACCGGATCTTCATGATGATGTCCAAGGCCAACGCCTCCGCCGGCCGCATAGGAGAGGTGATCCGCCTGCCGGAGGATCTGACGCCGATCCCCGGATCCGAGGCCGCCCGGCCGCCGGAGGAGGGCATGCTGATCTTTGACCGGGTCACCTTCAGCTATAACGCGGACGCCCCGGGGGAGACCCGGGGCCAGTTTCTGGGCGAGGAGCGCCAGCAATGCCTGAAGGACATCTCCTTCCGGGTTCCGAAGGGCGGAAGCCTGGGCATTATCGGGGCCACAGGCAGCGGAAAGACCACCATCGTCAACCTGCTGATGCGCTTCTACGACCCCCAGGAGGGTCATGTCTTTGTGGACGGGAAGGATGTCCGGGCCTATGACCGGGACTCCCTGCACCGGAAGTTCGGCGTGGTTTTCCAGAACGACACGATCTTCGCGGATACCATCCGGGAGAACGTGTCCTTCGGCCGGGAGGTCTCCGACGCCATGCTGCGCGGGGCCGCGAAGGACGCCATGGCCCAGGGCTTCATCGAGGGCTACGAGGACGCCTATGATCACGAGGCGGCCATCCGGGGCGCCAATTTCTCCGGGGGCCAGAAGCAGCGCCTGCTCATCGCCCGGGCCCTGGCGGCGGATCCGGAGATCCTGATTCTGGACGATTCCTCCTCCGCCCTGGACTACCGGACGGACGCGGAACTGCGCCGGGCCATCCGGGAGCATCACGGGAACGCCACCACCGTGGTCATCGCTCAGCGGATTTCCTCCATCATGTCCCTGGATCAGATCCTCGTGCTGCAGGAAGGCGAAATGATCGGCCGGGGCACCCACGCGGAGCTCCTGGCCTCCTGCCCCGTTTATCAGGATATCTACAGGACCCAGATGAGCGAGGAGGTGGAGTAATGGCCCGCAGGGATACAGTCATGAAAAAGCCCAAGGACACCCGGGGCACCCTCCGCCGCATGCTGGACTATCTGGGGCCCTGGCGCCTCGTCATCCTGGGGGTGCTTGTGCTCAGCCTGGTCAGCAACCTGCTGAACCTGTGGGGCCCCAACCTGGCGGGCTCTGCCATCCGGGAGGCCGCCGCCGGCCCGGGCAGGGTGAATTTTGACGCGGTGACCCACTACGCTTCCCGGATGCTGCTGTGCTATCTGGGATCTGCCCTGCTGGGCTTCGCCATCAGCCTGATCATGACCGCGGTCAGCCGGCGGGTGGCCCGGAGAATGCGGCAGGATGTGTTCGAAAAGCTGCTGCGGCTGCCGGTGGGATTCTTCGACCGGCACCAGGCCGGGGATATCATCAGCCGGGTCAGCTATGACATCGACGTGATTTCCACCTGTATGGCCACGGACATCGTGCAGATCCTGTCCAGCGTTGTCACGGTGGTGGGCTCCCTCGTGATGATGGTCAGCATCTCCCTGCCTCTGTCCGCCCTGGCCCTGGTCACCGTTCCGGTTTCCGTGGTCTATACCGTGCACATGCGGAAAAAGACCCAGCCCCGGTATGCCCGGCGGTCCAAAAGCTACGGGGTGATGAACGGTTTTGTGGAAGAGATGCTCTCCGGCCAGAAGACGATCCTGGCCTATGCCTATGAAAACCGGGTGGATGAGCGCTTCGACGGGATCAACCGGGACGCAGCCGACGCCTTCGCCGACGCGGAGCATTACGGCGTCACCCTGGGGCCGACCATGACCGCCATCAACAACCTGACCCTGAGCCTGATCGGCCTGCTGGGCGGCGTGCTGTATCTGCAGGGCATCATCGATCTGGGCCGGATCTCCTCCTTTGTGCTGTACAGCCGGAAGTTTGCCGGCCCCATCAACGCCGTGGCGGAAATATTCAACGAGCTGTTTTCCGCCCTGGCCGCGGCGGAGCGGGTCTTCGCCCTGCTGGATGAGCCGGAGGAAGCGGCGGACGCCCCCGGGGCCCGGCTGCTGGAGAACGTCCGCGGGGACGTCCGCGCGGAGCACGTGGCCTTCGGCTACGATCCCGGAAGGATCATCCTCCGGGACCTGAATCTGGAGGCGCCCGCCGGAAAGCTCATCGCCATCGTCGGGCCCACCGGCGCCGGCAAAACCACCATCATCAATCTGCTGATGCGCTTCTATGACCCGGACAGCGGCGCCATCCGGATCGACGGAAACGAGATCCGCTCCGCCGTCCGCTCCAGCGTCCGCGGCGCCTATGCCATGGTGCTGCAGGATACATGGGTCTTTCACGGCACCATCTATGAAAACATCGCCTACGGCCGGGAGAACGCCTCCATGGAGGAGGTCGTCGCCGCGGCGAAGGCCGCCCGCATCCATCCTTTTATCATGCGCCTTCCCCAGGGCTACGACACGGTGATCAGCGAGGACGGGGGCAATATCTCCAAGGGCCAGAAGCAGCTGCTGACCATCGCCCGGGCCATGCTGTACGAAGCGCCCATGCTGATTCTGGACGAGGCCACCTCCAATGTGGATACCGCCACCGAGCGGCAGATCCAGAAGGCCATGCGGGAGCTGATGAAGAACAAGACCTGTTTCGTCATCGCCCACCGGCTGTCCACCATCGAGAACGCGGATCAGATTCTGGTTCTCCGGGACGGGGATGTGGTTGAGCAGGGCACCCACCGGGAGCTCATGGACCGGAAGGGGTTCTATCACAAGCTCTACGCGGCACAGTTTGAATGAAGGCGCCCCGGCGGCCGCCGCCCATGCTCAGATGATATAGAACCAGGGCTGTTCGCCTTCCGGAAGATCCGGCTGCACCACGTAACCCTGTCCGTTCCTGAACAGCAGTTCCTGGCTCTTGATGCTGACCCGGGTGCCCGGGGCGATCGGGTGGGTGATGAACACGTTGGACCCGATGACCGAATCGTGGCCGATGATCGTGTCCCCTCCCAGGATGGAGGCGCCGGCATAGATGGTCACATTGTCCTCGATCGTGGGATGGCGGCGCTTCCCGTGAAGCTTCTGGCCGCCCCGGGTGGACAGGGCGCCGAGGGTTACGCCCTGATAGATCTTCACATGATCCCCGATCACGGTGGTTTCCCCGACCACGATGCCCGTGCCGTGGTCGATCATGAAATACTTTCCGATCCGGGCCCCGGGATGAATATCGATTCCGGTTTTGCTGTGGGCGATCTCCGTCATGACCCGGGGAATCAGCGGCACGCCCAGCTGATACAGCACGTGGGCCAGCCGGTTCACCGTGATGGCGTAGATGCCCGGATAGGCGATGATGATTTCCTCCCGGCTGGAAGCGGCCGGATCTCCGTCAAAGGTGGCCTGCAGATCGGTTTCCGCGAACTCCCGGACCCGGGGCAGCGCCTTCAGAAACGCGGCCGTCATCTCCTCGGATTTTCTTTCGGTGTCCTCCCGGCTCTCCTGCTCCCCGTTCCTCAGGGCGATCCCGATCTGCCGGTTCATCAGGAAGGCCACATCCTCGATCAGCGCGGACAGGCTGGTTTTCGGATTGTAGATCCGATAGGTATAATCCGGGTAATAGGCCGGAAAGACCAGCCGGAGCAGCTTGCTGATCAGCTCCTCCACCACGGTCCGGTCTGGCTGGGTAAACATCTCCAGCCGGTCAATTTCCTTGCCGTTCTCATAATCCTTCAGAATCGTGGCCGTCAGGTCCTGAATCCTCTGCTCCAGTTTCATAGCGGTTCTCTCCTGCCAAGGCGCATACCCGCCTTTGGTTTTTTCTGTCATTCCTCTTATCATACAGTCTGCGGGCGCGTTTTTCAATCCGGAATCAGTCATCCCCGCCGGGAAGATCCTGATCCCGGGATTCCTCCCGGGCTTCCCGGAAGGCGTCCAGCTGGCGCTGGAACTCCGCCACCACCCGGTCCAGCCCCACCGCCTTCATCCGGGAAAGCATGACCGGGATCACCGCATCCGGATCCGAGGTGCCGGTATACAGCTCCTGCCGGTATTCCTCAATGATCTGCCGGATGGCCAGGCACTCGCTTTCCACCGGCGTGATGTCCGGTGCGAAGCCCAGAACCGAGGAGGTCCGGGCGGTTTCGTAGTGCTCCATCGCCTTCTGCCACTGCAGGGGGTCGGTGGGCACCTGGGGATAGGAGGAAGCCTCCAGGGCGCCGAGGGTATAGTGCCCCTGGGTATAGGCGTCCACGCTCATGCTGGTCATGCCCCGGGGCGTCCGGGTGATGGTTCCGTCCCCGTTGCGGGTATAATGCTTTCCCTCGATCCCGTACCGGGCGGTTTCCCGGTACCAGGGATCGGTGTTCATCAGCTGGATCAGGGCCAGGGCCTCCCGCCAGTGGGGGGTAAAGCTGCTGACCGCGGTCATGGCGCCCCGGACGGAGCTGGTGCTCACCCTGGGGCCGTCAAATACCGCGATATATACGTTTCTGCGGGCGGCGTTGGCCCAGATGGATTCCGCGCCGAACCAGCCCTGCCCGGACTGGACCACCCCCGCCTGGGACCGGGGCATGGACTCCGTGACCGCCGCGTCCGGATTGATGTATCCCTTCAGGTACCACTCGTGCAGCGTGCGCAGGCGCTCCCGCCAGGCCGGAATCTCCAGGGCGCTTTTCACGGTGTATTCCTGATCCGTTCCCTGGGCGTCCCAGTCCAGGCCGATCAGATAGGTCATGTTCAGCCAGTCCACCAGCGCGTTCTGCCAGCTGGTCACGCCGCCGCTGGACAGCTTCAGCGGATAGTCCTCCGGATGATCCTGCTTGCAGGCCTCCAGATAGGGTTCGATCTCCCGGAAGGAAATCCGCGTCTCCGGGGGAAAGCCCTTCTCCCCCTGGAAGTAATCCTTGTCCAGGATCCAGAAAACCTCGGCGGCAATATCCTTCATGTGGGGAATCGCGTAGATCCCTTCCCCCGAGGATACGGCGTCCCAGGCGAAATCCAGCACGGAGTCCCGCAGATCCGGGAAGTCCTCCAGATCCTCCCGGAGATCCCGGAACATGCCCAGGGACACGTTGGTGGCGAAATCATTCCACCAGTCGCAGGTAAAGGCGATGTCAAAGTATTCCCCCGTCTGGGAAACCAGGGCGATCTGGTTCGAGTCGTAATACCTGAATTCGCAGGTGACGCCGATCTTTTCCGCCGAGTAGGCGTTCAGCGCCGCCTCCACCTCCGGCCAGTCCGCCGGGGCCTCGCCGGAGGTCATCATCCACCACACCAGATGAACCGGCTCGTCCCGTTTCGCCGGCGCGCAGCCGGAGACCAGCAGCAGGCTCAGCAGGACCGCCAGACAAAGCATTTTTTTCATACGCGTCCTCCCTCTCAGCCTTTGACGGACCCGACGGTCAGCCCCGAGACAAAAAACTTCTGGAAAAAGGGATAGGAAAACATGATGGGAACCACCGTGATGACCACGACCGCCATGCGCATGGTCTCCGTGGGCAGAGCGCCGCTGCGGACGCTCATGGCCATATCGCTGTTGGCCAGAAACTGGATGTTCTTCTCGATGTTCACCAGCACATACTGCAGCGGAAACAGATCGTGCCGGTAGCTTTCCAGATAAAGGCTGGCCTGATACCAGTCGTTCCAGTAGCCGAAGGTCAGGAACAGCGCCACGGTGGCCAGCGCCGGCAGCGAAACCGGCAGCACCAGCCGGGCGAAGATCCGGATCTGGCCCGCACCGTCGATCATGCCGGATTCGATCATCTCATCCGGCACGGAGGTCCGGAAAAAGGTCGCCATCATCATGATATAGAAGGGGGAGCAGGCCAGGGGCAGAATGACGGCCCAGATCGTGTTCTTCAGGTGCAGCAGCTGGGCGTTGATCACATAGGTGGCCAGCAGCCCGCCGTTGAAGATCATGGGAATGAAGATGAAGAAGGAATAAAACCTGCGGAGCCGGAAATGCCGGCGGGACAGGACGTACCCCATGCTGGAGATCAGCGCCAGCCCCAGGACGGTTCCGATCAGGGTCATGGTCAGGGAGTTCAGCAGGGCCCGCAGCACGGCCGGAAAGCCGGACCGGTCCTGCAGATGCCACACGTAGGTATAGGCCTCCGTGGACCACTCCGCCGGAAAGAAGGTATAGCCTGCTTTCGCGATGGAGGCCTCCGAGGAAAAGGAGACGATGGCCGTGAAAACCACGGGAATCACGCTGAGCAGCGCCAGCAGGACAAAGAGCGCGCTGAAGGCCGCGTTCACCGGGGGACGGAGGGAATTGAACCGCACCATGCCGTCGCTGACCGCCGTGAACATGGGTTCCGTATTTTTTTTACCGCTCATGTTCTCCCTCCTCTCAGATCAGCGCGTTTTCGCGGTCCATCCTGCGGACCAGCAGATTGGTCAGCAGGATCGTCACACAGCCCAGCAGGGACTGGAGGGCGCCGGCCGCGGAGATATAGCCGTAGACGGGCCGGGGATTGTTGAAGATGGAATTGTAGACATAGATGTCCAGCGTCAGATAGGCCCCGGTCAGGGAGCCGGAGTTCCGGGTAGACCGGTAGAACAGCCCGAAATCGGAATTGAAAATCCTGCCGGTGGCGAGAATGAACATCATGATGATCACCGGCCGCAGGGAAGGCAGGGTGATACGACGGGCCTGCTGCCACTTGCCCGCGCCGTCGATCACGGCCGCCTCATACATGGCGGTGTCCACCCCGCTGATCGCGGCCAGATAGATCACCATGCTGTAGCCGGCGGTTTTCCACAGGTGGAGGAAGATCAGGATCCCGGGCCACCAGTTCAGGGCCTCCGACTGATACCACATCACGGGGGCCGCGCCGGCGGCCTTCAGCAGCCGGTTCACTAGCCCGTGATCCGTGGAAAGGAAGCCGAAAACGAAATAGCTCACCACGATCCAGCTGAGAAAATGCGGCAGGAAAAGGGCGGTCTGGCTCAGCTTCGCCAGCCTCCGGGAGCGAAGGTTGCTGATCATGACGGCCAGGGACACGGGGATGAGGATATCCAGCACCAGAAAGATCAGATTGTAGCCCAGGGTATTCCGGAACATGACCAGGGTCGTTTCCGTGTTGTTGGCAAACAGGAACCGGAAATTGTCCAGCCCGCACCAGGGGCTGTTGAAGATCAGGCTCCACAGGAAGCCCCGGCCGGGGGCGACCCGGTAGTTCTTGAAGGCGATGATCAGCCCGAACATGGGCAGGTAGCAGAACAGCAGAAACCAGACCGCCGTGGGCAGCGAGAGCAGAAACAGCTGCCGGTCATCCGCCCTCCATTTCCTCCGTCTTCCCTTCATCCTGTCCGCTCCTTCCCGCGGGGGCTGTTCAGCCGCCGGTATTCAACCCGCCGCCCTGCGGGCGGCGCGCATCTTTGTCCCTGCCGCGGCGGCTGTATCGCCGCCGGTATCCGGTTTTCCGCCGCCCCGCGGGCGGCGCGCTCTGCCGCTGTTCTTCCCGCCGCGGCGGGTGCTTTCGATCTCCCTCCCATCATACAACGTCCGGATCCATTTTTCAATTTGGAATCAGTCCTTCCCGGGGCCAGATTTTCATGATATAATCCAACCAAAGAGCCGAAGGGGGACCGAAGGCCCTCTGCCGCCCGCCGGCATGGGAAAAAGGATTTTCAGGAGGTTGAGCGGAATGATCACCAACGACAAGAGCATTGTGGAGCTGAAGCACTTCATTCTCCGGGAGGTCTGCGCCCTGGCCTGGGAGGATCGGCTGAACGCGGAGAACACGGAGAAGATCGTCTATCAGGTGAGCCCCGGCCCCAAGCCACAGTACCGCTGCTGCGTGTATAAGGAGCGGGAGATTGTCCGGGGGCGGATCCGCCTGGCCATGGGGCAGAATCCGGACGTGGGATACGAGACGAAGAACGTGGTGGCGGTCATCCCGCCCGCCTGCGACGACTGCTCAATCCAGGACTATTTTGTGACGGATATCTGCCGCTTCTGTCTGGGAAAGGCCTGCCTGAATTCCTGCCACTTCGGGGCGATTTCCCCCGGCGATACCAAGATGAAGATCGATTCCTCCAAATGCAAGTCCTGCGGCCTGTGCGCCAAAGCCTGCCCCTACGGGGCGATCATTCATCAGGAGCGCCCCTGCAAGAAGGCCTGTCCCGTGGGAGCCATCTCCTACAACGAAGCCGGAATCTGCGTCATCAACGAGGAAAAGTGCATCCACTGCGGGCACTGCATCCATAACTGCCCCTTCGGCGCCATCGGTTCGAAGATCTACGCGGTGGACGTGATCCGCGCCATCCGCAGCGGAAAGCGGGTCATCGCCATGTGCGCCCCGGCCACGGAAGGCCAGTTCGGAAAGGATGTGAACATGGCTTCCATCCGGGCGGCGCTGAAGAAGGCCGGGTTCGCGGACATGGTGGAGGTGGGCCTGGGCGGGGATATGACCGCCGCCTATGAGGCGCTGGAGTGGATCGACGCCCGGAAGGAAGGCCGCCGGATGACGACCTCCTGCTGCCCCGCGTTCATCTCCATGCTGCGGCATCATTTCCCGAAGCTTTATGAAGAAAACAAATCCTCCACCGTCTCGCCCATGGTTGCGGTCTCCCGGTATCTGAAGCATCTGGATCCGGACTGCGTGACGGTCTTTATCGGGCCCTGCATTGCCAAGAAGGGGGAGACCCTCAGCGAGTTCATCAAGGATACGGCGGACTACGCCATGACCTACGGAGAGATCGTCGCCCTGCTGGATTCCCGGAAGATTGAGATCGTTCCGGTGGAGGAGGAGTATCAGGAGGCCTCCCTGTTCGGCAAGCGCTTTGCCTCCAGCGGCGGCGTGGCCGGCGCGGTGATGGAGGTCATGGAGGAGCTGGGCGAGAGCACGGAGGGGATCCGGCTCATGTCCTGCGCCGGCGGGGAGGAATGCCGCAAGGCCATGCTGATGCTGAAGGCGGGCAAGCTGGAGGCGGACTTTGTGGAGGGCATGATCTGTCCCGGCGGATGCGTGGGCGGGCCCTCCAAGCATCAGGCGGAAAACCTGGTGCTGAAGGACCGGACGGTGCTGCTGGGCCAGGCCGACGGCCGGAAGATCCTGGAGAACCTGCGGGCCTATCCGATGAACGAATTCTCCATGCACCGGGACGGCAGCATCCGGGAAGAGGAGCGGGAGCGGCTGTTTCCGGACGCCCGGGGGGCGGACTGAGCCATGCGGATGCGGACGGACCGGTGGCTGAGCACCCTGGGCGTGTGCAGCCGAAGCGAAGCGAAGGAGCTGCTCCGGGGGGGACAGGTCCGGGTGAACGGGCGGAGGGTTTCGGATCCGGGGGAATCCGCGGAGACGGAGACGGACGTCCTGGAGGTCCGGGGGCAGCCGGTGGACGGGCGGGTGATCCGCCATGTGATGCTGAACAAGCCCGGCGGACTGCTGACGGCGGCCAGGGACGCGAAGCAGCCCACGGTGATGGATCTGCTGCCGCCGGTTTATGCCGGCATCGGATGCATGCCGGTGGGCCGGCTGGACAAGGATACGACCGGGCTGCTGATCCTGACCTGCGACGGGGAGATGAACCATCGGCTGCTTTCGCCTCTCCGGCATGTGGAGAAGGAGTATGAGGCCCGGGTCTGCGGAAGGCTGACGGAGGCGGACGCGGCGGCCTTCGCGGAGGGGCTGGTTCTCTCCGATTTTACGGCCATGCCCGCCCGGATGGAGATCCTGGAAGCCGGGGAGGAGAGCTCCCTGGCGCGGGTCACCGTGGCGGAGGGAAAGTTTCACCAGATCAAACGCATGTTTCTGGCGGTGGGGCATGAGGTCCGCACCCTGCGGAGGCTCCGCTTCGGCCCGATCCCGCTGCCGGAGGAGCTTCAGGAGGGCGCCTGGCGGGAGCTGAGGCTGGAGGAGCTGCGGGCGCTCCGGAGCGCCGCCGGGATGGACTGAGGCGCCGGAAAGGATCCGGCGGAAAGGAGGGCGGCCCATGGGCAGGCGGGCGGAGAACAAGTATATTTTCGCCCCGGAAGGCAGACGCCGCCGGGAGCGGAGCCACGGGTTCCGCAGCGCGCTGCTGGTTTTTCTTCCGCTGCTGGCCGCCCTGCTGCTGGTTTCCAATTACATCGTCTCGAACCGGATCCGGCTGGAGAAGGTGAACCTGACGATCCTGAACCTGCCGGCGGACCTGGAGCAGTATTCCATTCTGCATCTGAGCGACCTGCACGGGGCGGAGTTCGGGGAGCGCCAGAAGGCGGTGGCCAACGCCCTGGGGACGACCCGTTATTCCTGCGTGGTGATGACCGGGGACATGCTGGGCCCGGATCAGAATCCGGACGCGCTGCTGGACCTGATCGCCCTGATGCCGGCTTCGACGCCGAAATACTATATTCCCGGCGATACGGACGGGGACTATCTGGACAGCTGGGCCCACGACAGCCTGTCCGTCCATACCTTCTGGGCGGACCGGCTCCGGGAGGCCGGAGTCACGATCCTGGACGTGCCGGTGGCGGAAACCCGGGGGAAGGGAACCATCTGGTTTGTGCCGGAGGAACTGTACACGCTGGATCTGGACCGGATGGAGGAGGTCTATACCGCCCAGCTGGCGGACATGAACCGCCGGGCGACGGCGCTGACCGCCGACGACGCGGCCCGCAGGCGGGTGCTGGAGTATGAGCTGGACCGGATGCGCCGGATCCGGGAGGCCCGGGAGCAGTTCAGGCCGGAGGATATCCAGATCGTGCTGACCCATGTGCCGCTGACGGAGGATTATGTCCGGGATATGATGAGCTGGGGCGGAAAAGAGGACGTGTTCTCCATGCGCTACGCGGGGCTGATCCTGGCCGGGCATTACAACGGGGGACAGTGGCGGGTGCCCTTCCGGGGGGCGCTGTATGTTCCGGAGCTGGGCTTCTTTCCGGAGGAGGGCCTGATCCAGGGGCTGAGCTACGTGGAAGGGATTCCCCAGTATATCAGCCCGGGCATGGGCTCCGCGCCCCAGTACGGGAATCTTTCGGGCCGGGTGTTCAATCCCCCGGCAGTTACGCTGATCACGCTTTCCAGAAAGGCGGTAAAATGAAGTTTTTTCACAGGGGCGGAGGCCGCGGAAGATACGGGATCGACATGACGGAAGGGGCGCTGATCCCGAAGCTGATCCGTTTCTCCCTTCCGCTGATGCTGACGGGAATTCTCCAGCTGCTCTACAACGCGGCGGACGTGATCGTGGTCGGAAATTTCGCGGGGCATACCGCCCTGGCGGCGGTTTCCTCCACGGGCTCCCTGATCAATCTGCTGGTGAACGTGTTCATGGGCCTGAGCGTCGGCGCCAGCGTCACCATCGCCCAGGCCTACGGCGCCGGGGATCTGCAGCGCATGCGGAAGGCGGAGCATACCGCCATGACCCTGGCGCTGGGGATGGGCATCGGCGTGGGGCTCATGGGCTTTTTCCTGGCCCGGCCGATGCTGCAGTGGATGGACAGCCCGGAGGACGTGATCGACGGGGCCGCACTGTACGTGCGGATCTACTTTATCGGCATGCCCGCCAACATGCTGTACAACTTCGGCGCGGCGGTGCTCCGGGCCGTGGGGGATACCCGGCGTCCGCTGTACTACCTGACGATCTCCGGCCTGGTCAACGTCCTGCTGAACCTGCTCCTGGTGATCGTGTTCCGCATGGCGGTGGCGGGCGTAGCCATCGCCACGGTGGCCAGCCAGACGGTCAGCATGGTTCTGGTGCTCCTCTGCCTGCTGCGGTCCCACGGGCCCATCCGGCTGGAGATCCGGGAGTGCCGGGTGGACGGGCCCAGCGCCCTGCGCATGATCCGGATCGGGCTGCCCGCCGGGCTGCAGGGAAGCCTGTTTTCCATCTCCAACGTGCTGATCCAGAGCTCCGTGAATTCCTTCGGGAGCCTGGTGGTGGCGGGAAACGGGGTGGCCTCGAACATAGAGGGCTTCGTATACACCGCCATGAACGCCCAGCATCAGGCGTGCATGACCTTCGCCGGCCAGAATTACGGCGCGGGAAAGGCGGACCGGGTCCGGAAGACCCTGTGGTGCTGTCTGGGCATCGTTACGGTGATCGGACTGAGCATGGGCCTTGCGGTGCTGGCCTTCGGGGAGCCGCTGATGAGCCTGTACAACGGCGAGCCGGAGGTCATCGCCCGGGGCATGATCCGGATGCGCGTCATCCTGCCCACCTATTTCCTCTGCGGGCTGATGGACGTGATGGTGGGGGAACTGCGGGGGATCGGGTATTCGGTCATGCCGATGATCGTTTCCCTGGCCGGGGCCTGCGGCCTGCGGATCGTCTGGATCATGACGGTTTTCGCGGCCAGCCCCACGCTGGATACCCTGTATCTTTCCTACCCCATCTCCTGGGGGATCACCTTCGCGATCCATATGCTGTGCTATCTGCTGGTGGCCCGCAGAAAGCTGAGGAGCCTGTCCGCCCCCGGGGGAGGGACGGCCGGGATCAGCCCGGCATCATTCTGAAAGCGCTTTAAGGAGGAAAAAGCAAGCATGAAGCTGTCCGATATGATCCGGAAAGCCTGGAAGGCCTATACCGCGTCCTTCGGGGAGACGCTGAAGTTCCTGGTAATCGAGGCCTGCCTGACCCTGTTCTGCCTGACCCCGCTCCTGTTTCTGTCGAAGGGGAAGCTGGCCCCGCTGGCCTGGATTTCCGTTCCGCTCTGGTTCCTGATCCTGATCCCCGCCCGGATGAACGCGGCGGAGGTGATGGCCGGCGCCCTGGAGGGCGGAAAGCTGGGCAGCGTCGCCCTGGTGTCCGGGGAAAGGTACGGGGCGAAGCTGGTCTGCGGCCTGAAGCGCTTTGGCTTCCTGCTTCTGTGGGGCATCCCGCTGATCTTCTGCGGGGCGGAGTTCCGGATCCACTTTTCCGGGACCACGGACAGCCTGACCGTGCTGAGAATGGTGATCAGCCTGGGCGGCGGCGACATGATGAACGGCATCCGCATCCTGGGCTGGATTCTGGCGGGATCCCTGCTGGTTTTCACGGCGGGATGCGCGTTCCACAGCTGTGCCCGGCACGCCTTCGCCCGGGGCGGCTGCAGGCTGCGCCACGGAAAGGTGATCCTCTGCTGGCTGATCGGCCTGGTCTGCGTGCTGCCGATGCTGGCGGCGGCGGTGCTGGTGGTCTTCCGGTATCTGCCGGTGCTGCGGAACGTGACGGATATCGTCCGGAAGACCGCGAAGCTGCCGGATACGAAGGGGACGCTGATGATGCTGGCCGCCGGGGCGGTGCTGACCCTTCCGCTGCTGCCCCTGCGCAGCCTCCTGCTTTCCGCCTGCGCGGAGAGCATGAAGTGAGGAAGGGGCCAAAATCCTTGACACAGAAGGCCCCGGGATGGTATCTTCTTTCTGACGGAAACAAATTCCACAGGGACGGATCAAAAAAGGAGCACTGAAGATGAAAGCATTTCTCGATCAGGATTTTCTGCTGAACACCCCGGCCGCGAAGACGCTGTTCCACGAGGCGGCGGAGGCCTGCCCGATCATTGATTATCACTGCCATCTGAGCCCCCGGGAAATCTGGGAGGACATCCGTTACGACAACATCACCCAGGTCTGGCTGGGCGGGGACCACTACAAGTGGCGCCTGATGCGTTCCGCCGGCGTTCCGGAGAAGTACATCACCGGGGACGCCAGCGATCATGACAAGTTCCTGAAATACGCGGAGGTGCTCGGGAAGGCCATCGGCAATCCCCTGCATCACTGGAGCCATCTGGAGCTGCGCCGCTTCTTCGGCTATGAGGGGATCCTGAACGCGGAGACGGCGGAGGAGGTCTGGAACCTGGCCAACGCCAGGCTGCAGGAGGACGGGTTCTCCAGCCGCGGGCTGATCCTGAGGAGCAACGTGGATACCATCTGCACCACGGACGACCCGGTGGACTCCCTGGAGTATCACGAGAAGCTGGATGCGGACAAGACCTTCTCCGTGACGGTGCTGCCCGCCTGGCGCCCGGACAAGGCCATGAACCTGGAAAAGGAAACCTGGCCGGATTATCTGGATCAGCTGTCCGCCGTCTCCGGCGTGAAGGTGGATTCCTTCGCGGCGCTGAAGAAGGCGCTGCACGCGCGGCTGGATTTCTTTGCCGCCCATCACTGCACCCTCAGCGACCACGCGCTGAACTACGTGATGTACGCGCCGGCCTCCGGGGAAGAGGTGGAGGGCATTTTCGCCGCCCGCCTGGCCGGAAAGCTCCCCTCCGCGGCGGAGGAGGCGGCCTTCAAGTTCGCCTTCATGGCCGCCATGGCGGAGGAATACCATGCCCGGGGATGGGTGATGCAGCTGCATTACGGATGCCGCCGGGACAATAACCCGCCCATGTTCCGGGCGCTGGGGCCGGATACCGGGTTCGACTGCGTGGACAATTCCGCGCCTTCCGCCCAGACCGCGGCCTTCCTGGGCTTACTGGAGGACCGGGGGGTTCTGCCGAAGACCATTCTGTACTCCCTGAACACCAACGACAACGCCGCCATCGATACGATCCTGGGCTGCTTCCAGAACGACGAGGCCGTGGGAAAGATCCAGCACGGCTCTGCCTGGTGGTTCGACGATCACTTTGACGGCATGATGGATCAGCTGCGCTCCCTGGCGGCCCGGGGCTACCTGGCCGGCTTTGTGGGCATGCTGACGGACAGCCGCTCCTTCCTGAGCTATCCCCGGCATGAGTATTTCCGCCGGATCGTCTGCCGCCTCTTCGGCGAATGGGTGGAGGAAGGCTTCTATCCGGAGGACCTGGAAACCCTGAAGGGCATTGTGGGGGATATCTGCTACGGAAACGCCCGGAGATACTTCAACTTTGCGAAAAAAGAATGCTGACGGCGTGAGAGAAGCGTCCAGGGGTTCCTGGGCGCTTTTCTCGTCGGCGCGGGGGAAGGGGCGGGACCCGGATCCCCGGGGACGGACCTGAGAAGGCCGCCGCCCGCGCCGCCGGATGAGGCCGGGAAGGGCCGAAGGCCCTTGCGCCTCCCGGCGCGATCTGAACACCAGGAAGACCAGGACCAGGAAGAAGGGAGATCTGAAACATGGCAAACGCGATTGTGGGACAGAGCGGAGGCCCCACCTCCGTCATCAACGCCAGCCTGGCCGGTGTCTTTCAGGCCTGCCGGAACCGCGGCGCGGAAAAGGTTTACGGAATGCTTCACGGGATTCAGGGCCTGCTGGAGGAGAAGGTCTGCGACCTGACGGAGCGGCTGGCCTCCTTCCTGGATATCGAGCTGCTGAAGCGCACGCCCTCCTCCTTCCTGGGGTCCTGCCGGTTCAAGCTGAAGGAGCCGGAGGAGGATGAGGCCACCTATGAAAAGCTCTTCGCCATCCTGAAGAAGCTGGACATCCAGTGGTTCTTCTACATCGGCGGAAACGATTCCATGGATACCATCAACAAGCTGGCCCGCTACGGGCAGCAGGTCGGAAGCCCGATCCGGTTCATGGGCGTGCCCAAGACCATCGACAACGACCTGATGCTGACGGACCATACGCCCGGATACGGATCCGCGGCCAAGTATATCGGCGTGGTGATGAAGGAGATCATCCGGGACGCCACGGTTTACGGAACGAACTATGTGACCATCGTGGAAGTGATGGGCCGGAACGCGGGCTGGCTGACCGCCGCCGCCGCCCTGGCCAGGGGGGAGGACTGCGAAGGCGTGGATCTGATCTGCCTGCCGGAGCTGCCCTTCCATACGGACCGCTTCCTGGCCAAGGTGGAGCGGATGCAGAAGAGCCGGGAAAGCGTCGTCATCGCCGTTTCCGAAGGCGTGAGGCTGCCGGACGGGCGCTTTGTCTGCGAGCTCAGCGACGACCAGCGCCGGGTTGACGCCTTCGGGCATATCAATCTGACCGGAACCGCCCGGTACCTTTCCAACCTGGTGGCCAAAAACCTTCCCACCAAGACCCGGGCGGTGGAGCTGTCCATCCTGCAGCGCTGCGCCGGCCAGCCGGACGGATATTACGGAAGCCTTCCAGGTGGGCGGCGCAGCGGCCAAGGCGGCCTTTGAGGGGGAGACGGCGAAGATGGTGGCGCTGCGGCGGGTTTCCGACGATCCCTACCAGTGCGTGACGGAGCTGGTGAACATCAGCGATGTGGCCAACTTTGAAAAGAAGGTACCCCTGGACTGGATCAATGAGGACAGAACCGATATGCTCCAGCCCTTCCTGGCCTACGCGCGGCCCCTGATCCAGGCGGAACTGACGCCGATCTACATCAACGGGCTGACCCAGCACATTGTGGAAGCATAAAAGCAGGAGGCAGGGTTCATGAGGAAGATCATCCCCCTCGGCGGCATCTGGACCGCCCGGGCCGGAACGGTTCAGGCGGAAGTCCGGCTGCCGGGAACGCTGGACGAAAACGGCGTCGGGTTTCCGGAAAACCCGCTGCGCCAGTGGAAGGTGGAGGAGGTCCGGCGGATCGGCTTCTGGCGGGAAGGGGATCCCATCGTGACCCGGCTGACCCGGAAGAACACCTTTGAGGGCCCCGCGGAGTTTGAAAGAACCCTGGAATGGGAAATCCCCGCGGGAAAGCGGATTTTTGCGGAGGCGGAGCGGGCCCGGCAGCTGCGTCTGCGGGTCAACGGCCGGGAGGCGCCCGCCTCCCGGCCCGGAACCGTGTCCACGCCGGCGGTCTTTGAGATCACCGGGATGACCTCCGGGCGGGACACCTTTCTTTTTCTGTGCGACAACAGCTATCCCGGCTGGCCCCGGGACGCCATCGTCTATTCCTCCGCCGCCTCGGACGAGACCCAGACCAACTGGAACGGGCTGCTGGGCTATCTGCGCCTGCGGGCGGAGGAGCCGGTTTTTGTGGACCGGGTCCGGGTTTATCCCCGGGGCGGAAAGCTGGAGATCCGGGTGGAGATGGACGCGGACCGGCCCTGGGAGGGGACGCTGCGGGCGGAAAGCCCCGCGCTGAAGGAACCGGTGCTGATTCCGGCCCGGATCCCCGCCGGCAGGACGGAGCTGCGGGCGGAGGGGGAAACCGCGGAGGACGCGGCCCGATGGGATCTGGAGGAGGGGAACCTGCATTCCCTGACCGTGTCCGGCCCCGGGCTGGACGAGCGGGAGGCGGTCTTCGGCATCCGGGACTTCCGGGCGGAAGACGGCCGCCTTCTGCTGAACGGGCGGCCCGTTTTTCTGCGCAGCGAGGCCAACTGCGCCGTGTTTCCGGAGACGGGATATATCCCCATGGAGAAGGAGGCCTGGAAGGAGATTCTGGGCAAATACCGGGCTTATGGGGTCAACTGCATGCGGTTCCACAGCCACTGCCCGCCGGAGGCGGCCTTCGCGGCGGCGGATGAGATGGGCATGCTGATGCAGCCGGAGCTGTCCCACTGGGATCCGGAGAACGCCTTCGGCACGGAGGAAGCCCGGGCCTATTACGGGGCGGAGCTCCGGGAGATCCAGCGGATGCTGGCCAACCATCCGTCCTTTGTGATGCTGACTTTCGGCAACGAGCTGCAGGCGAAGGGGGAAGGCCGGGCGTACATGAACCGGCTGCTGCGGGAGGCCCGGCAGCGGGACGATACCCGGCTTCTGGCCAACGGGTCGAATCCCTTCTACGGCCAGCAGGGCCCGGACCCGGAGAGCGATTTCTATACGTCCCAGCGGTGCGGGAACCTGGAAATGCGGGCCGCCTTCGACGGCATGACCGGCTGGCTGAACCGGGAGGCCCCCGGCGCCCGCCGTGATTACCGGGAGGCTGCCCGGGCGGTCCGGGAGATGAGCGGCCAGCCCATGTTCTCCTTTGAGGTGGGGCAGTACGAGGTGCTGCCGGACTTCGGCGAGATCGACCGCTTCCGGGGCGTCACCCGCCCGGACAACCTGATCCAGGTGCGCCGGAAGGTGGAGGCCCAGGGGCTGGAGGCCGACTGGCCGGCCCTGGTGGAGACCACCGGGGAGAGCAGCCTTCTGTGCTACCGGGCGGAGGTGGAAGCGGCGCTGCGGACGGAAGGCTTCAGCGGCATCTCCCTGCTGGGGCTGCAGGATTTCCCCGGGCAGGGAACGGCCCTGGTGGGGATGATGAATTCCCATCTGGAACCCAAACCCTTCGCCTTTGCCCGGCCGGAGAGGTTCGCCGCCTTTTTCCGGGACACGCTGCCCCTGGTGCTGCTGCCCCGGTACACCTTCCGCGGGGGGGAGACCCTGGAGGCGGAGGTGAAGATCGCGAATTACGGAAAGAGCCCTCTGGCGGGGGATCTGAAATGGACCCTGGCCGGAAAGGATTTTCTGGCCCGGGGCGCGATTCCCGGTGTGGAGGCCCCCGCGGGGGGGCTGACGGCGGCGGGCGTGATCCGCGCGGCGCTGGACGGAACCGCCGGGCCGTCGGCGCTGACGCTGACGGTGGAGCTGGAGGGCTGCCGGAACGAGTATCCCATCTGGGCCTATCCCCCGGAAGAGCCGGTCCGCCCGGCCCCGGTCCACGAGTGCCGGAGGCTGGACGAAGAGGCGAAGGCCGTTCTGCGGGCCGGGGGCACGGTCTTCCTGGCGCCGGACAGCACGGAGGAGGCCCTTCCCCGGTCCCTGCGGGGCCAGTTCAGCCCCGATTTCTGGTCCGTATGCACTTTTCCCTATCAGAGCGGCTGCATGGGCCTGCGGATCGACCGGGATCATCCGCTGTTCCGCCGCTTCCCCACGGAAAGCCACGCCTCCTGGCAGTGGTGGCCCATGGCCGGGCAGCGGGCAGTGCTGCTGCCGGAGCGGATCGCCTCCATCGTGGAGGAGATGCTCTTTGAGGCCCGGTGCGGGGGCGGCCGGCTGATGTTTTCCTCCATGGGGCTCCACAGCCTGACCCGGTTCCCGGAGGCCCGGGGGCTGCTGGCGGCCATATACGCGTATCTGGATTCCGCGGATTTCCGCCCGGAGCAGGAGCTGAGCCCGGAATGGGTGGAAGGGCTCTTCCGCCCGGAGGCCCCCGCTTCCTGCCGGTGAGGCGGACGGGGGCGCGGAAACGCCAGGATTGTATTTTTGATGTTTTTTTTCGAAAAACAGATAACGAAGCCCATATCTGTGGTAAAATATCGAAACTGGTCGGCGGGATGAGCCTGCTTATCCCGACACGGCAGAAAAAATCATTAAAGGAGGATCCCCTATGAAGAAGTTCCTTGCGGTTCTTCTGGCTGCGATGATGGTTCTGACCATGACCGCTGCGGTGGCTGAGGACACGGCCCAGGAAAAGGGCACGATTGTCTACGGCGCTTCCACGGAAATCGGCGGCGACTTCGCTCCCGGTGCCTGGTACACCAATAACGCGACGGACAAGATGCTCCGCGATCTGAGCAATGACTACAACACTGTGGTCACCGATCAGGGCGGCGCCTATGTCATCAACCCCACTGTCTGCGAGAGCATCGACAGCGTGATGAACGATGACGGCACCAAGACCTTCACCATCAAGGTGAAGCAGGGCCTGGTCTACAACAACGGCGAAGCCATCACCATCAAGGACTTTGCGTGGCCCGTGGTCTTCTCCAGCTCCAAGCTGATGACAGACGTCGGCGCCAAGCTGACCGGCTATCTGACCTATGTGGGCGGCCAGGATTACTACGACGGAAAAGCCACCGCGATTTCCGGCGTCCGCATTCTGGACGACTACACCATGAGCGTGACCATCGTCGCCGACAAGATCCCCTACTTCTACGATCTTGCCTATGCCGGCGTGCAGGCCTTCAGCCTGAAGTACTGGCTGGGCGAAGGCATCGACGTGGCGGATGACGGCGAAGGCGCCTACTTCACCGGCGACTACACGGTGGAGAGCGTGCAGAAGGCTCTGGATTTCAGCCGCTTCCACGCGGGTGAGGACCGGGTTTCCGCCGGCCCCTACAACCTGATTGAATACGATCTGTCCTCCAAGCAGGCGACCCTCGTGATCAACGAGAACTACGCCGGCAACTTCGAAGGCCAGAAGCCCTCCATCAAGAAGATCGTCGTCCTGCGCGCGGAAGACGCGACCTGGGCTGACGCCATCAAGACCGGCGGCTTCAACTTCTACGACACCATCACCGACGGCGCCCAGATCAACACCGCCATGGATATCATGGAAGACGCCGCTGTGAAGGAAGCCCT
>CAMVDI010000008.1 GCA_947166205.1 uncultured Clostridia bacterium | reverse complement strand
CCATCGTGGAAAGCACCCAGCCCATCTGCTTCGAGAACGTGAAGTGGGCCTATGAGCTCGGCGCCGCCATCGCCATCAAGGAAAACGCGAAGAACGCCGCCGAGGCCGCCCGCTGGATCGGAACCGCCCTGCAGGCCTTCTGCATTCCCGGCTCCGTGGCGGATCAGCGCCAGGTCGGTATCGGCCACGGCAATCTGGGCGCCATGCTTCTGGATGAGGAGACCGAGTGCTTCGCCTTCCTGGCCGGCCACGAGTCCTTCGCCGCCGCCGAGGGCGCCATCAAGATCGCGCTGAACGCCAACAAGGTGCGCCGCAAGCCCCTCCGCGTCATCCTGAACGGCCTGGGGAAGGACGCCGCCATGATCATCAGCCGCATCAACGGCTTCACCTATGTGCAGACGAAGTATGATTACCTTTCCGCCGACGTGAAGGAAGATCACGCGCTGACCATCGTCAGCAAGACCGCCTATTCCGACGGCCCCCGGGCGAAGGTGAACTGCTACGGTGCCGACGATGTGCGTGAAGGCGTGGCCATCATGTGGCATGAAGGCGCCGATATCTCCATCACCGGAAACTCCACGAACCCGACCCGCTTCCAGCATCCTGTGGCCGGAACCTACAAGAAGGAACGCTGGGAAGCCGGCAAGAAGTACTTCTCCGTCGCTTCCGGCGGCGGCACGGGCCGTACCCTGCATCCCGACAACATGGCCGCCGGTCCCGCCTCCTACGGCATGACCGATACCATGGGCCGGATGCATTCCGACGCCCAGTTCGCCGGTTCCTCCTCCGTCCCCGCCCATGTGGAGATGATGGGCTTCCTGGGCGCCGGCAACAACCCGATGGTCGGTATGACCGTGGCTGTGGCCGTGGCCGTGCAGCAGGCGCTGAGCAAATAATTCCAGGCATACAATGCGGGCTCCCGATGTTTCATCGGGAGCCCGTTTCTGTTTCTCTCTCAATCGCCCCGGAACGGATGCCCGGCTTTCAGGCGCTTCCCCCGGAAGTCCCGGAAAATCCACCTTCCGTCCGCTTATTCCGCCCCGGCGGCCGCCGTCTCCAGCGCCACTTCCATCATCTCGTGGAAGCCGTCCTGCCGCTCTTCGGCGTTCAGCGCTTCTCCGGTGAAAACATGATCGGATACCTGGAACAGGGCCAGCGCCTTCTTTCCGGCCGCCATGGCGGTCAGATACAGGCCGGCAGCTTCCATTTCCACGGCCAGGTGGCCCAGATCCCTGGCCTTCCTGTTGACGTCGGGATCCGGATGATAGAAGAAGTCGGAGGTGTACACCGTGCCCACCCGGGCATGGACGCCCAGCCGGTCCGCCGCCTTCACCGCCTCCCGCAGCAGCTCAAAGCTGGCCGTGGGAGCCACGACGCCCGGCAGATTGTAGGCGGAAACCATTCCGGAGTTCGTGGAGGCGGACATGGCGATGATCAGGTCCCTGACCCGGACATCATCCCGCAGGCCTCCGGCGGATCCGATCCGGATAATGGCTTCCACGCCGAAGAAATGGTACAGCTCGTAGGCGTACAGGGTAAAGGAGGGCATGCCCATCCCGGAACCCATGACCGACACTTCCTTCCCATGATAGGTGCCGGTATAGCCCAGCATGTTCCGGACATCGTTGAACAGCACCGGGTTCTCCAGATAGTTCTCCGCCACGAACTTCGCGCGCAGCGGATCTCCGGGCATCAGCACGGTTTTGGCGATATGGGTTCCCTTCTTCAGTTCAATGCACGCGGACGGGGAAAAATTCTCCATGACAGTTTCCTCCTTATTTCGGTCTGTTGTTCCCCGGGGCCTTCCGGCCTCCCCTTCCGTCCCGGGGGCGCGTCAGGCAAACAGTTTCTTCAGGTTTACGTCAAAGGGCGGATAAACGATGCCCCGGTCCGTGATGATCGCGGTCACCAGGCTGTGATCCGTCACGTCGAAGGCGGGATTGTAGCATTTGACCTCCGGCAGCGCCATGGGCTCCGCGTACCACAGGCTGCGGATCTCGTCCGGGTTCCGTTCCTCAATGCGGATATCCTTTCCGGTGGGGCAGTTCATGTCGATGGTGGAGCCCGGCCCCAGGGTGTAGAAGGGAATTCCGTAGTACTTCGCCAGCACGGCCACCCCCGAGGTGCCGATCTTGTTGGCAAAATCCCCGTTGGCCGCCACCCGGTCGCATCCCACCATACAGGCCTGCACCCATCCGTTCTTCATGACGATGGAGGCCATGTTGTCGCAGATCAGCGTCACGTCCACCCCCGCCTTCTGCAGCTCATAGGAGGTGAGCCTGGCTCCCTGCAAAAGGGGCCGGGTCTCATCCGCGAACACGCGGAAATCGATCCCCCGCTCCTTTCCCAGAAGCGCCGGGCCGATGGCCGTCCCGTATTTCGAGGTGGCGAGGGGGCCCGCGTTGCAGTGCGTCAGGATGCCGTCCCCGGGATGCAGCAGGGAAAGCCCGTATTCGGAGATCCGGGTGCACATCTCAATATCCTCGTCATGGATCGCCACGCTCTCCCGCAGCAGGGCCTCCCGGATATCCCGGACCGGTTCCTCCCGCAGGGAGGCCGCGGTGCGAAGCATCCGCTTCACCGCCCAGCTCAGGTTCACCGCCGTGGGGCGTGAGGAAATCAGACAGGCTCCGTCCTCCTCCAGCTTCGCCAGCAGCTCCTGTCCGTCCGCCGCCTCTGTATGCAGCGCCAGCACATACATGCCGTATCCCGCGCAGATGCCGATCGCCGGGGCCCCGCGCACGGCCAGAGTCCGGATGGCTTCGAAGATCTCCTCCCGGGTTTCCAGCCGCAGCGTCACCTGCCGGTTCGGAAGCTGCCGCTGATCCAGGATGATCACCTGCCGCAGATCCTCGGAAAGATGTACGCTGCTGGCCATCCGGTCTTCCCTTGTTGCCACTTTTCCTTTTCCTCCTTGCCAGATTCTTCCGGTTCCCGGCTCCCCGCCGCCTGTCCGGCCGCCTCCGCCGGAACCTTCCTTCATTGTATACTACCCGGGGCTAACCGTCAAAAGCTTTTTCCGCCCGGGAAGGAAACGGCCCCTTCCCCGGCGCCGCCCCGTGCCCGTTCTCTCATTCCGGCGGAACGGTTGAAAAGCGGCTCCTTTCGGGGTATAATCCCTCTCCGGAGCGCGGTCCGGCCGCGCCGGAAAGGAACGAAGGAAATGGGCAGAATCTTTTACCGGATCGTCGGTCCCCTGGTCGGGCTTCTGATTCCGCGGCTTGAGGTCTCCTGGGAGGAGCCCTGGGACGGGGAGCCCTGCGTCTTTGTGGCGAATCATGAGCGCTCCGTCGGTCCCCTGGAGATGGCGCTCCGCTTCCCCCTGCGGGAGGAAAGCCCCATCTGGATCTACGCCGCGCCGCTTTCCCGGAAGACCACGCCGGCCTACGTGCGTCAGGATCACTGGTGGGATGAAAACGGGAAGCTGGCTCCCCTGTGGAACGCCGTGGTTCCCCCCGTCGTCTCCCTGATCCTTCCTCCGATCCTCCGCTCCGTTCCCCATGTGGCCGTTTATCATGACGCCCGGGCGGTCACCACCATGAAGGAGAGCCTGCGCCTCCTGCAGGACGGGAAGAATCTGGTCATCTTTCCGGAGATTCCCACGGCCTTCGGCAAGCATGAAACCGAAAAAATGAATGAGGGCTGGCTCATGCTCCTGCCCATGTACGCGAAAAGGACCGGAAAGCAGCTGGCCATTCGCCCCGTCCGTCTGGATCTGGCCGCCCGGAAGATGGTGGTCCGCGCCCCCATCCTCCTGGATCCCGGGCAAAGCGTCGCGGAGCAGACGCCGGAGCTCACCCGCCGGGTGCTGAGCGGCATCTTCACCCCCGCCTGAGGGCTTCCCCCGGCGGGGCTTCCGCGGACTGAGCGCCGCAAAAGGGACCGGGCTGCCGCCCGGTCCCTTTTGCGCTGCCTTCCTTACCAGTTGTCATCATCGAACTGATTCTTCTGGCCGCCGTTCTGCCTGTAGCCCTGGTTTCCGTTCTGATAGAAATCCTGGCCGCCGTTCTGGCCGTAGCCCTGGTTTCCGTTCTGATAGAAATCCTGGCCGCCGCTCTGGCCGTAGCCCTGGTTTCCGTTCTGATAGAAATCCTGGCCGCCGCCCTGACCGTAGCCCTGGTTTCCGCCCTGATAATAATCCTGGCTGCCGTTCTGATAATAATCCTGATATCCGTTCTGGGAATACCCCTGGTTGTATCTGCCGGCTTCCACATAGCCGGGTTCCGTCCGGCGGCGGTCATAGGTGCTCCTGTCGAAAGCCAGAATCGCCCGGAAGATAGGGGAAAGGAAGATCAGGCCCGCCGCGAAGCCGGCGCTCTTTCCGAAGCGGCGCGCCAGCTTGACATTGGCGATGATGTCCAGAATGACGAAGGCGATCAGAATCGGGATAACGACAAACAGGCTGATGACGCCCATCCCGCCCAGAAGCGCGGATGGATCGGAGCTGTTGGCCGCACCGGGGATGAGGGCCACCGTCAGGATCAGCGCCACGATCAGGACGGCCGTCAGAATCACAAAGATCCCGGCTTTCCAGCAGATCTTGTACCAGATGATGATGTTGTAGACGGGGATCAGGACCTTCCATCCGCCTTCACCGGCTTTCATATAGATCCGCCACATGCAGATCAGCTGAAAAATGCCGAAGGCGATGGCAAGGAGCGTCGTGGCGGTGCTCATTCCGGCGAGCGCGCCGTAGGTACTGTCATAGGATGAACCGTAACCGTAGCTGCTGTACATAGACAATCCTCCTCCATGCTTCCGCGGATCTCATTCCTCCGCGTTGATCCGTAACCGTATCCTCCCTCAGGTCCCGCCGCGGGTTTCCCTCACGGCTTCCGGCGGGATTCGCCCGGTTGATTCTTTCCTCCGGGCTTCCGGAATCCCTTTATCTGACGTTTTCGATCAGAACGTTCTGGCTGCCCACACGGATCCTGCAGAAGTTCCCCTGGGCAACGGTTTCCTTCCTGTCCTGGCGGCCCGCGATCCGCATCGCGTTCTTGCCGAAGACCAGGTTCAGCTCATCGTGGCGGGTCGGCAGCATCAGGATATCCCTGGCCGCGGCGGCGCCCTCATCGGACAACGGAGGCTGCCCCGTCAGGATCAGCGCGGTCTGCAGCGTAACGCCCTTCTTGCCGAAATCCGCCATCGGAACCGGCATGCTGTTTCCGATCAGTTCCCGGTTCCTTTCCTGGTCCTCGTCCGAGCCGGCCAGGCAGCGGATCCGGATATTGTCAAAGGAAGGTTTCCGGGCCTGCCGGATGATCAGAATCACGATCAGGATCAGCACCAGAAGGGCCAGCCCGATCCCGGCGAAAATCAGGCCCCGGATCAGCGTGGAGTAGACCCGGACCCGGACCGTCACCGGCTCGGAAGTGTTGACCCCGTCCCAGGCGGTCAGCGTAACCTGATACTCGCCCTGGGCGGCCGTTTGAAGCCCGATCTGATCGTTGGGCTGGGTCAGCGTCAGGGGCTGATCCCCGCCTTCGGCCGGAACCAGCAGCCCCTCCTTCACTTCCGCCCCGTCCACCACGGCCGTGACGGAGACCACGTCCGTTTCCTCATCCTGGAACAGCTCCATCAGATTCGCCGTTCCCAGGGCTTTTTCCAGGAAGTTCACCTGTTCAAGGTTTCCGAAGAATCCGCCCAGCGGGATCTCCACGGCGGGCTCAAACTCCCGGACGGGCTTCGGCGCGCCGTTCTGAAGCGTATAGTTCACCGTTCCCTCGCTCCAGGTTCTGCCCTCTGCGCCGGTGGTCAGCTTCCACGCGACGTTCCTGCCCGAGGCGGTCTCGTCGTTCGCCAGGTGGCGCTCCGCATGCCAGCCCTCCGGGTCTCCGGACAGCGCGATCCGCTCCTGCCAGTTTCCTTCCGTAAAGGTGATCTGCAGCTGATCGGGAACCGGAATGCTGATGATTCCCTGTCTCTCGGCCTCGGCCAGCGCGTCTCCCAGCGTCCCGTCCATGGCGGCTTCCAGATGAACCGTGTCCCCGGGCTTCAGGGTTTTCCCCGCTTCCCCGGAGGAGACCCGGACCGTCTCCCTGATCAGGGAGGTCAGCTCGGTGCAGGTGATTTCCAGGGAGCACTTTTCTTCCCCGTCGCAGAAAAGGTGAAGTACCGCCGGCTTTCCGGGCTCGGTTTCCCCCTTCGCGGTCACCGTGAAGCCGTTCTCATCCCGGGTCCACTCGATCCGGTCCTCCTCCCCCTCCGGCTGGATCTCAAAGTCGTGGGCGTCGTCATCCTTGTTGTATTCCAGGAAGTTTTCCCACTGATAGGTCTGTACGCCGCGCTGGTTCTTCTCCGTATCCAGATACAGCGTCAGCTGCTTCGGCGCGCCGTCCAGAACCGATACCGGGATATTCTGAATCTGGCTCTCCCGGAACACGCCCTCCCGGTCCAGAATCATGTTGCCGTCATCCATGCTCAGGCGGAAGAAAGGTGTGATGCCGATGCTCGTGGTTTCGGTGCTGGCCTTCATCTCCACGGACCAGCCCTTCCCTTTCTCATAGGGAACGGAGGGAACGGTGGTTTCCTCCTGCCCGTCGAAGCTGTATCGGTATCCCACCACAAAGTCCTGGGGCCGGCCGTAGTCCGTGCTCAGCGTGAAGGCCACCGTATTGTTTCCGTGCTTGAAGGGGGAGGGCATCTGCGCGTCGATGGTCAGCGCGTCCAGGTTCGGATACCAGTAGGCCTTGGCCTGGTCGCCCTCCGGCAGCTCCACATAGTAAACGCCGGCCTGAACCCGGGCGGACTTCCAGAGGCGGAAGCGCGTCTCCCGCCTGCTTTCCGCGGGCAGATCCATCACCGCGGAAACGGTCACAAAGTTCCCGGCGCTGTCCTTCAGGGCAATATTGCCCTCCGCAGCCCGGGACAGCACATAAATCTCCGCGTCCTCCGGCAGCTCGATCCGGTTCCTTCCGTTCTCATCCGGCCGGATCGGAAGATCCGCCGGCGCGCCGAACCGGGAGGCGATCAGATAGTCCCCCGTATGAATCTCCCGGGTGGCTTCCGTCCGCGCCGTGTCCAGAAAGTCGGAAGCGATCCGGAGGCATTCCGTCCGCTCCGGATATTCCGCCATCAGCTTTCCCAGCTCCGTGCCCTCCCCGGGCAGGGAGGTTCCGTCCCCGATCATGACGACGCGGACGGAAACGGCATTCCCTTCTTCCCGCTCCAGCAGGCCCCGGATCCAGTTGGTCAGGTCCGCCTGATTCACCGCGTTTTCCGTGTTTTCCTCCGGAATCAGCAGCCACAGATCCGTCACGTCCATCTCCGTCTTTTCCAGCACGTTGGACCTGAACCTGTCGGTGATGTTCCCGCTCCAGTTCGCGTCGCCCTTGATGGCGTCCTGCAGCCGGTCCATTCCGTACAGGGCCGCGTTCTGGGTTCCGGCGATCCGGAAATCGGCGTTTTTCCGCGTGGCCGCCAGCATCTTCGTGAAGTAGCGGGCGGTATCCGCCTTGACGGTGTCCCTGACAGCCAGATAGAGGACCACATCACGCTCCGGACCGGGGAGCGCTTCCTCCGCGCCGGCGGAAAACGCGGTCAGCGCGGCCAGAAGGGCCGCGGTCAGTATCAGCAGGATTCTTTTCACGTTCCATACTCCTCTCCGCAGGGGACTTACCATTCTTCCTCGTTTCCGGATGAAAGACCCGCGGTTGTGGGCCTCGCCTTCCGTCCCAGTCCGGACAGCAGGCAGAGAATCGCAGCCGCCAGGACCAGCAGAACCGCCAGAATGGTTCCCGCGCCCATGGTGATCCGGATCAGATAGCTGCCGGCCCGGGCCAGGGCCATGTCCTCGGAAACGGCGCTCACTGCCACATTCTTCATCACGGCCCAGGTGATCACGGGCACCAGCGTTCCCCCGAAGCAGATTCCGGCGCTGATTTTTCCGTCCAGCAGCAGGGCGCTGACCGCCATCCCCGCCAGAAGAAGCAGGGGAATCAGAATGCCGGCGGCGCCCCTGGAGAGCAGGTCCGCGCCGGTCAATGACCAGGTCAGGCTCGTTCCCGCGGCCGAAATATCCATCAGGGATAAAATCAGCATCAGCAGCAGGGCGGTGCCGCAGCAGCAGGCCGCGATGATTTTCCGAACATCCATCTCGAATTCTCCTCCGTCCTAGATCTGTTTCAGGTTGAACATCAGCCCGTCCTCATGGAAGCTCAGCTGATATCTGGCGCTCATCTTCCGGTTCCGGGCCAGGGCGGACTCATACCTGTGCAGGCTCGGATCGTTGTGGATCGTCCGCACCAGGTCCTCCGCCCAGGATTCATCCAGACCGTAGGCCGCCATGATCCGCACGTTCTCGACCGTGGCCCTCAGCTTCTGCAGCACGCCCAGGTTCGCTTCCGCGTAAGGCTTCCGGATGGCGCTGTCCATTTCCTGCCGGTTGCCGAAGAGGGTTTCCAGCACCTGGGTCCAGTCCGGGCAGCCCTTGCCCCGCCGCCGCTCGCCGGAGAGCCGTCTCTCCTCGCCCGTCAGCGTGGCCCGCATCATGGCCGCGCAAAGCGCGTGCCGGAAGCTCTTCTCCCGCACCCGTTTTTCCTCGTCCTCATGGGCGCCCCGCAGGGTGGAGCACAGCTTCTTCCGCACGTCCCCCGCCTGGTTCAGCAGGTCATTGATGCTCCGCAGCGTGCCTTCCATGCCGGTCACCGCTTCATATTCCGTCTTCTCGCCCAGTTCCGCCAGCATCTGCGGATAGCGGTCAATCAGATCGTAGGCGGCCTTCAGCGCGGGGTTCATGCCGTAGTTCCGCCGCTGCATCTCCTGCCGCAGGCCGAGGAGGCGTTCCAGGTTCGGCTGCCGGTTGAACATTTCGGTCTGCTCTCCCTGGAACTGACCGTTCACCCGTTCCTGCCAGAGGCGGGCAAAGACCGTGTTCTCGGGGATCTGCTCCTGCTCCCGGACCAGCTGGTTCAGCTCCGTCTCCGCGAAGTGGCGCTGCAGATAATCCTCCGTCTCTTCCTGGGCCCCGTTATACAGTTCGTCCAGCTTCCGCCCGGCCTTCTCCGTATCCTCCCTGCATTCCGTCACCAACGCGGCGAAGGAAACGCCCGGCTTGTGCAGCCCCTCCCTGTATTTCTCCAGCGCGCCGTCAAAGATCTTCCCCCGCAGCAGGGGGCAGCCTTCGTCGATCCGGCCGAAGCAGGGGCTCAGCGCCTCCGCCGCGGCGGTGCGGTCGTTCTTCAGCTCATCCTCGCAGTATTTCTGCAGCCGGGACGCGCCCCGCTGCTGCAGCGACTTTTCCTGGAGCCAGCCCTTCAGCGCGGTCAGCGACTGGGTGCTGACCGGCTCCCCGGTCTTTTCGCTGATGCCGCACAGCATCAGCGCGTTCTCCGTATGCTGCTCCTCGATCCATTCCTTCCGGTTCCGCCAGGGGGAGTTGTCCGCCATGTCGCAGAGCCAGTCGAAGCCTTCCGGATCGGCCTTCTCCAGAGCTTCCTTCCTGCGTGCCGAAAGCATGGCGGAAAAGCTGCGCTGCACCGTGGTGTCCAGGGAGCCGGCTTTCTTCGCCATGGTCCGGAACGCGTGGGCCGCGTCCGAGGGACGCATCCGTTCCCCTTCCGCGCCGGCATCGAAGATGTTCTTCAGATAGTCGGTGGTATCCAGGTCAAAGATCTGATCCGTCACGGAGATCATGTCGCCGATCCATTCCACGACGGTCTCGTCCTTCCCCGCCAGCGCCGCCTTCAGCTGGTCCCGGATCATGGCGGAGAATTCGGGCTTGACCTTCGCGTATCTGTTCCCTTCGCCGCCGAACGTCCGGAAGGCCGCTTCCGCCTCCTCCGCCGTCATCCGCTGGCCGGACGCCCCGTCCCCGAAGATGATCCGAAGGGTGTCCGAGGTGTCCCCGCCCAGGGCCTCCACGATGTCGGAGATATTCCCGATACTGCTCCTGTAATTCCGGAAGCACTCCGCGTAGTACCGGTTCATTTCGGCTACGCATTCCCCGTTCACCCGGTTCGGGGCGGAGATGTACTCCCTTGCGCCGTAGGCCGCGATTTTGATCTGCCGCTCGTCCGGCCGGGAATCGGTCCTGGCATGGTTCTCCGTGAAATGCTTCAGCGTCGTCCGGAGCAGTTCGTCCCCCGGCAGATATTTCAGCGAAATCTTGTACAGCAGAAAGTGCTTCTGGGGGTCCTGAATCTCCTGCCGGAGGAAGGAGTCCATGGCCTCCCGGGTCTTCGTGTTCTGGGGCAGGCAGGCCCATCTGTCCGCGAAATCCTCGGAGCGGAGCTGGTCCAGATACTTGTTCTCGATGACGCCCCGCTTCTTCTCCTCGTCGATGAGGGGCCGGATCACCTCCGGCAGCAGCCGCTCCAGCAGCCTTCCGTTCCGTTCGTCCGCCTGCTCGTTCCGCAGGGGGGTGGCCGGGTAGCACCGGACAAACTGCGGCGCCCGGGCCTTCTGCTGATCCAGAACCGCCAGGGTCATCAGGGCGTCCAGCTCCGTCTCCGAAGCCTGGTACAGGATTTTCCGGTGGAACTCCACCATTTCGTTTCTGTGGAGCAGGAAATGTTCCGCGCGATCCTCCTTCATATCGGCGATCATCACGCGGAGCACCGCGGTTTCCAGCGGCTCCAGAAGCTCGGTGACCTGGTTCCGGGGGATACCGTGATCGTTCTCCAGGATTCGGGTCATATCCTGCAGCAGGACAAAGCAGGCTCTGGCATCCCGGACCTTGCCGTTGGGGTTTCCTTCCTCCCCGGCAATGCCGGCCTTCATGATGAAGCCCCGGTCCGCGCCGATCCGCTCCATGCAGTACAGCCCGTACCAGACCCGGTAGTCCGCCATGAAGGGCACCTGAAGCACGTCAGCTTCAGGCTGCTCCGTCAGTTTCCTGTACCGTTCGAAGAAGTCCTGCACCGCCTGAGGCGTCTTTCCCGCCGCCGCCAGCCGGATGAACTCCATCTCGCCCTCGTTGAGCCGGTATTTCCGAAGTTCCCGGGTTTTCCGCAGCTGCAGGGTCTCCTCCGGGTACATATCCTGGGTAATGTCAAATTCCAGGGCGGTATACATGGCGTTCCGGTCCGTGCAGTGGACGCCCGCCGCCATGGACGCGATGTTCTGGACCTGGCGGGGCAGCCGGGGCACGATCTGCCCGCTGAAGAATCCTTTGGCCCGCCGGATCGTCTCCTCGGTATCCGCCAGAATGTCGTCCTCATCGAATTCGCCGAGGCAGACCCGGACCGGGGTGGCGGGGTTCTCCGAAAAGGCGCGGACGGACGCCTGCTTCCAGTAGTGGCTCAGCAGGGTCATCAGCCAGGTCTCATCCGGCTGCTCGCCCTGAAGCCCGGCGGTCTCCCCTGCGGGGAAGTCCGTCTTCCATTCTTCCTCCTCCGGGCATTCCACCTCCAGGCGGCCCGGAATGGCCATAAACTTCTCCAGGGTCAGCATGCTGAAGGCTTCGGAACCCTGAATCAGCTTTCCGGCGTCCGCTTCCGCCGCCGCGTTCTCCGTCATGCCCGCCACATACTCGGAAAAGGCGTGGACCCGCCCCGTGCCGATGGCCGCGATGGTATTGATCACCACAGGGACTCCGAACCGGCCCGTCTGATATTCCCAGACATGGCTCAGCTGCTGGATGCCGGCGCCGGAGGGCTTGCGGGATCCCCCCGCCTCCACCCGGGCCCGCTCCTGGATCCCCTCCCCGTTGTTCAGAAGGGGCAGGGAGTCCGCGGGAAAGCCCGCCGATCCGCCGATCCGCCGGAATCCGGACTGGGGGGTGTCTCCTGTGATATAGTGCAGTGCCTGGATGCTCATGCTTTCTTCCTCCCGAACAGCCTCGACAGAAATCCGCCGGATTTTTGCGGCTTTTCAGGGATCCCCGGCTTCAGATCCTGTTCCGGCTCCTCCTGCTCCGCCCTGAAGATCACGGTGCTTCCGTCCGCCCGCCGGGCGGGAATCAGTCCGTAATACATGAGGACCACCAGGAAGGGCTCGATGATCCTGTGCTTGGAGTCCATGGCCGAGCTCCGGGCCTCAAACCGGATTTCGTTTCCCTCGCCCCGGACCCGGGTGGAAGTGGAAACCCCCAGCAGGTTGATTCGGACCTTGCTGCCGAAGATGTCCTGAATCTTCTCCTTCAGGTTGATCCTGTACTGCTTCTGCAGGAAGATGTTCAGCTCGTCGTTGACCTTCTTCAGCACGGGCAGGCTCACGGCCTCCCGGTGCTTCTCCTTCACGTCCGTGATCAGTTCGATCTCCCCGGAGCTGAAGTTCTTCGCGTGGGATTCCAGCAGCATGTCCATCTTCGTCACGACGCAGACCACATACCGGATCTGATCCGAATACTCCCGGCAGAGCTCTCCCGCCTGGTTCAGGAAGCTGTCCAGGGGCTCCCGGCAGCAGTCGCCGGAATCGCTGTAGCGGTCCTCCCCCTCCTGATGATTCGCGGTCCACTGCATGTAGTAGGAGCCGCCGGTGAACATGTTCGGATCGATCATCAGCATCAGGGTGTCGCAGCTCGAAATGCCCTCATGGTTCGCCATATAGGCCGCGTCCCCCGTACCTTCTCCGGCGATGTCATAGAAGGTGATGAAAGCCTCCGAACCCTTATGCTTGTAGACGCAGAGGATGGGCAGAAGGCCTCCGTCCGCGGGGGTGGCCCGGGTGGTGCCCTCCCTTTCGTAGTCCTCAATCATGGGGCGGAGATAAGCCTCGCTCTCCGCGGCCAGCTCAACGGAACCCAGGTTGTTGATGCTCAGCTGGGTCTTGAGCTGCTGGAACAGGTTCACCAGATAGGCGGTCTTGCCGGAGGCGCGGCCGCCGAACATAGCCACGTGGTAGGTCTCCAGGGTGCCGAACTGCTGCGGCAGCTCGCAGTGGCAGTGGGGGCAGGCCCTTTTGGGGATGTTCCGCAGCTCCCGGTCGTTCCTTTCCCGCCGGCTTTCGGCTTCATCCTCAAAGCTGTCGGAGTCGAACATATCGTCAAAGGAGTCCTCCCGGCTGTCCGTGCGGTTCCGGTCCAGATCCTCCGGCGCGATGGCGTTGCCCGGAGAGTCCTCGATCATGGTGGGCCAGCCGTTTTCGTCCTCCCGGACCACGTTCAGCGGGACCCTTCTCTTTTCGGAGGTTTCCTCTCCCTCCTCTCCGGCCGCTTCCTCGGCATAGCGCACCCGGTAATAAAGCCGGTCAAACTTGTTGCCCGCGGAGACCTTGACCCCGTGGCGGCGGAGGAAATTGCCCCGGACATTGTCCGTATACTGCGTCTTGCTCTTCTCCCAGAAAAGGACTTCCTCCTTTTCGATCTTCTTCCTGCAGTAGGGGCATACGTAGTGGTTTACGTTCATCTGTCAGCCAACTCCATTCCTGTTGTCTTCATGTCCTGTCCCGGTTCCGCGGGCGCAGGCGGTTCTGTCTTCATTCCGCTCGTCTCATTCGCCCGCGCTGATGGCGAAAATCTGCTCTCCGGGTCTGGTGGGATCCGTCACGATTCTGCCGTCGCTCAGCTGCAGACCCTCAAACAGCCAGGGGCGGTCCCCGGCGGAGGGATACAGGGGATAGAAGGTCTCGGTTCCGTCCGGATCCGTGGTCCGAAGCACCAGCTTCTCCACCATGGAAGCGTAATCCGGCTTCAGCTGCAGCTGGCGGTTGTTGATCTTGTAGCGGACCACCTCCCGCCGGCCGGTCACTTCGGCGCTGTCCACGTAGACCGCCTGGGCCGCGTTCCGGATCGTGACGGTCAGCGTTCCGGCGGGAACGGGCTTCCCGTCCATGATATCTTCCGTCACGTTCATGTTGTCCCCGTTGTCCTTGAACTTGCGCACGGGGATCACCGCCACGCGCCCGACCCGCTCGCCGTACTGGGAAAGCTCCACCATGGCCGTCGCGTCGTTTCCGTTCCACTTCCAGTACAGCCGGTATTCATTCCGGCTGTTGGGTTCCAGCCGGACCGCTTCGTCCGTGGAGCCGGCGCTTTCCCGGCTGCCGGCGGCGGAGCCGCTGTCCGCGAACAGCATGTTCCGGCGCGGTGCGGAGGTCGGCTTCGGCATCTCCCATGCGCCTCCCCCGGCCTTTCCGAAAAGGCTGAAGCCGCCGGCTTCCTGCCGCTGTCTTCCGGTTCCCTTGAAGTACGCCGTCCGGTCCCGGAGCAGGTCCGCGGCTTCCCCGCCCAGGGGATAGACCGTCAGGTTCTCCGCGTTGTCCGTTTTGGTCTGGAAGATATTCTGCCGGTTGAACCAGCTGTCCGTCAGCCGTTCATCCGCCAGCAGCACTGAAGTTCCGGAGCTGACCTGAGCCATCAGGTGGCTGTACATCCGCTTTCCGCTCTTCAGGTATTCGTCAAAGAATTTTTCCCTTTCCTCCCGGGTGGAAAATTCGCTGTTCAGAACCTTGAAGAAGTCGCCCCGGAATTCCTGGGGCAGGCGCTTTTCGATGTTCTTTCCCGCCTGCCGGACCAGTTCCCGCCAGGTTTTTTCCTCCATCACGCCCCGGTCGGTGAAATAGGGGTCCCGTATGCCTTCCGTCAGCGCGGAGAGCGGGGGACGCGTTCTGTCCAGCTCCTCCGCGTAGTTCCTGTATTTCAGGCTCAGCCTGGCCACGTTTCCGCCGTCCGGACTGTCCAGATCCTTTCGGATCTCCCGCAGCAGATCCTCCGGGGTCATCCGGCGCTCCCGGGCCTCCTCCGGGCCGCTGATTTTCTCCACCCAGTCCGCCAGGCGCTCATAGGCCAGCCGCATCTCCTGGGCGTAATAGCTGATATTCTTCTCCAGAATGTATCCGCGGATGGATTTCATGACCTCCGCCCGGCACTGATCCACGTATTCGGGAATGCCCTTGCCGAACCTCATCAGCAGCGGCGGTTTCGGGAAAACGCAGCCCGCGGGCTCCGGCTCCTGGGCGGCGGCTCTGCGCCAGCTCTCAGCCAGATCCCGGAGCACGTCCGGGGACAGGCTGGCCGTCTGGGCCTGGCGGCGGAGCATGTTCCGCATCTCCGCCTCCGTCCTTAGGGCCAGCTCCTTCGCGCTGGTCCGGACGTTCCCGTTCCCGGCGTAGTTCAGGTCCGCGAACCGGCGCATCCGTCGAACCGCCTCCTGGGCCGGCAGGTTCTGATCCATCCGGATGGTGACCCAGGCGTTCTGAAGCGCCGCGGATTTCGGCGGTTTCACCTGCTCCTGGGCGATCCGCTTCAGCCAGTCCCGCATGCCCGCGGTCGAGTCCAGCCCCTCCGGCAGCAGCCGCATGGTGGCTCCGGCCTCGGAAAGGGATCTCACAGGTTTCTCCAGCTCCTCCTGCAGCGCCCGGCAGCCGGCGCTTTCGCACATCCGGTTCAGCTCGGAGCCGTTGGCGTTCAGGGAGGAATACCCCAGGGAGAAGGCGCCGACCCGGACCGGAAGCGAACCCGCCGCGTTCAGCAGCACGGCCAGCTCCGTGGCGTGCCACCGGTCCTCCGGGCGGACATAGCCGCCGGCTTCATTGGAATCCCCCAGCAGAAAAGCCGCGCCCTCCTGGGTCTTCAGCAGATGGATGATCCCCTCCTGCTCCGTCTCCGGGCTTTTCCAGCCGAAAAGGAAGTAGTAGAAGCAGTTCATGGTCAGCTGCTCAACGGCCATGGCGGCGGTAACAAATCTTTCCGCCCAGGCATAGGAAACTTCCCCGTCCCCCGGATCGCAGATCAGATGCAGGTTCACGTTTCCGTTGGTGACTTTGTTGTAGATGAGGCCGAAGAATTCGGATGTATCCGGCGGCTCCTCTCCAAGCAGATAGAAGCAGGTATTCTCGTTGTTGACCCGCTGGGCCAGCGCCTCGTCCAGCCGCAGTTCCGGCCGCTCATTGCAGACCAGAATAAACTGCATGCCGCTCCACTGGCTGTAGGACAGCATGCTGTTCCATCTGCGGATCAGCTCCTCAAAGCGGGACGAGGCGCCGTCCCCGAAGAGTAGGATCACGTTCGTGTTCTGAATGGATACGTTCATTCTGTCTCCCCTCACGCTGCCGCTCCGCGGGCGGCAGGCGGTGTTCTTTCTGTTTCCCGCCGGCCCGCGGCGGGAAATACGCGGGAACCCTCCGTCCCGCCCCATGGATTTCGGGTCCGGTCCCGTGTCCGGAAGCGGACCCGAAACTCACAGCAGCCGGCATGGGCAGAAACTGCCCATGCCGGCCTCGATTGAATTCTTCTCTCATCCCCGGCGGCCGGATCAGTCCAGACCCTTCACGATCTTCTTGAACATCCGGGTCCTGGCCTCCAGCACCTTCTTCATGGCTTCCGCCATCTCCGCCATCGGCTCCAGCTCGTCCTCCCGGCCCGGGTTCAGCCTCAGCTGGTGCCGGATGCCGCTCACGTCGGCCTCCAGATCCGCGGTCAGATCCTTCGCCGCGTCGATCAGCTCGTTCATGGTATCCGCGGTCATCTCGCCCTCGTCGATCGCGTCGTTGTACTCCCGTTTCGCCAGATCCAGCGCCTTGGTCAGATCCGCCTTGGCCGTCTGATCCGGAGCCGCGTCCGCCAGGAAGCAGGCCGCCTTCAGCAGCAGGGAATCCACATTCTTCAGATCCTCCGCCAGCAGATTCGGCGAAACGATATCGTACTTGTTTCCGCTCTCCCTGTACTTGTATCCGTCGCCGCCCAGGAAGATCCGATCATTCAGGAACAGGAAGATTTCCGCCGCGGTCTCCGCGTAGGCGTTGCGGTTTTCCCACAGTTTGGCGGCGGCGTTTCCGCCCTCCAGCTCCCCGTGGATCTCCTCGATGGCGTCCAGCTGCATCTCCAGCGCGCGAACCAGGTCCGGCCGGGTATAGATCATGGCTTCCGCCATGGTGACGCACAGGCGCTTGTGGTTTTCCGTGGCCTTCTGCAGCTTGATCAGATCCGCCTTCACCGCCGGATCGAAGGGATCGCAGGGCTCATGCTCCAGGCCCAGCACGTTGGCCACGTTGGCCGGGCTGATTTCGTTCTCCTCCAGGTAGAACTTCCTCGCCCCGTCCAGCATGGCGCTGAGCCGGGCGCTGATCTCGGACTTGGAGTAGAAGTCTCCGGTGGCGGGGTTCTTTTCCTTTTTGATCCGGTCCCGCTCCGCCAGGATGGTCTCCTTCGCCATCTGGGCCGCTCCGTCGGGGGTGTAGAGCACGCTGACCAGGGCCTGCACGAAGGGCTGATCGTCCCGGACCTGGATCATGCCGCACCTGATGCCCCGCTCCACCAGCTGGTGCACCTTCTCATACTCCCGCTCCTCGCCGTGGACGCTGTCCCGGGCGAAAAGGAAGTAGGGCTTCGGGGAGGGCAGCTTGCTCCAGTCGTTCTGGAAATCCGCGTCGGGATCGCCGTTCCGGACCAGGTGCAGGCCTTCGCAGCCATCCACGTTCAGGTCCATGTCATAGGCGGTGCGCAGCTCCTCAAACCGGCCGTAGCGCATCAGGGGCAGCTTGTCCCAGGCCATCAGCACATAGATGTGGTCTTCCAGGGAGCTGGCCTTGGGCTCCACTGCCGGGTCATGGTTTTTGAACGCCTGCGCGATATACTGCAGGTGCTGCTTTGCGTTCTGCGGAATGGACATGTAGCTGTAGGGCGCCACAGGCTGGGATTTGAAGACCGCGTCCTGCATGAACATGGGCAGCGCGCTGTCCAGGGCGCTGGTGGCCAGATTGTCCATCCAGTTCTGCTGGGCGGCCACATTGTTCCCCACATTGGCGATCATGATATCGTCCAGGGACTGGTTGTTCACGCTGCCGTAGACATCCTCCATGCCCTTCTGGATCACCTCGCACATCTCCGTCAGGCCGATGGAGCGGCACAGGAACTCGACGCCGGAGGTCTTCGCATCCACGTTGGGCTGGGTCTTCATCGCGATGGCCGCAATCTTCTGCAGGAACTCGCTGCTCATCTTGTCGTTGGCGTTCGCTTGCTGGAAGGCCGCGTCGATACTGGCCTGGACGGTGCTCAGGTTGTAGATGTCCTGCACCAGCACCTCGTCGTCCTGTTCCTCGGTGTTGAACTCCTTTTCCAGAACCTGGATGGAGGCGCACAGGGGCTTCAGGCCGTCCCGCAGATATTCCTTCACCCGCAGGATCAGCTTCCCGAGGGCTTCGGTGTGCTTCTCCAGGAATTCACAGTTGTTCACATAGGTATACAGGCTCTTGATGGCATGGTCGTACTGCTCCAGCGCGCCCTTTCTTCCAAGCACAGGGGGATGGCAGAAGGCGCCCCAGGAATTGCGGCACATCTCTTCTCCCTGGGCGATGGACTGGTTCCGGGTCTTCCGGTACTGATTCGTCCAGCTCTGCAGGATGTCGTTCATGTATCCGAGGAGTCCGTCCGGGGCGTCCAGATACGCCTCCAGCGCGAAGGGGCCCTGCTCCGGATCCATGATGATTTCCTCAGCGAAACCGGTAAACCTGTCCCAGGCCTTGTCCAGATAGTTTTCGGCGGCCTTCAGCGCGGCCGGGGCGCTGACGGTATCCCGCCAGGTGTGCCACTTGTTGTGGGGCGCGGGGTTCATGTTCTGAACCGCGGTCACCTTCACCTTGTCGTCCAGATCCAGATTGCAGAAGCCGGGCAGCCGGCATACGTTCGTGCGGAAGTCCTGCATCAGCTGCGGGCCGTTTCCGGTGATGCTCTCCGCCCTGGGCTTTCCCTGTCCGTCCGTAAACATCCGGCGGTCGGGCTGCAGCGTTCCGCTGTCGTCCCGCAGCGGAACGAAGGTCTTCAGCAGCAGGGATCCCTCGTAATACAGGATGGACTTCTTCGGAATCCGCTTGGTGAAGGCGCCGATGGCCCGGTAACCGTAGTACAGCGGATAGCTCTTCCGGACCTTGATGGCCGCCAGGTTGTCCTCGTACTGCTTGTAGGAATACTGCTGGCCAACGCCGTCTTCCTTCGCCATGTAGTGCATCAGGTTCTCGGCGATCGTGTTCCGCACGGCCATGTATCCGTCCTTGTAGGGGATTCCGGAAATATTGGAGGAGGACATCAGGATGCAGTAGTCAAAGGGAGGCTCCCGCCACTCCACGGTGTTTCCGTTGCCGTACTGCATGCTGTAGGGAACCTCATGCTGCTTGACCCGCATCCAGAAGTCCAGCTCCTTCAGCGCGGCGTAGGCGTTGTGCTTGATGGGGCCTTCCATGCCGGAGGCGGCGGAAACGTTGGCCAGGGACACGTCGGGCATGACGATATAACCGGTCAGCTTTACGGGAATGACCGTGGCGGTCCTGGCCACGGAGCGCAGGATCTGGCACATGTCCAGGAAGATGCCGGAGCCCGTTCCGCCGCCGATGCCGGTAATCAGGACAACCTCCACCTGCGTCACCTTGGAGTTCGCCTGGCCGGAGGTGACGGACACGATGTTCTGCAGGGCGCCCTGAATCGCCTGGCGAACCTTGTCATAGTTCCGGCTCAGGGCCAGGCGGGCCGCCTGGCGCACGGTGCCCATGCCGATGCCGTTGGAGGAGTGCTTCAGGTTCCGGTTCACCCAGGTGCGCTCATAGGGTGTCAGCAGTTCCTTCTGATTGCTCAGGATCTTGTCCATCCCGGCCAGGGAAATGTCCACGTACTCGGAAACCTCAAAGCCGTCCGGGCGCTGGCTGCGGCTGTCGATGGCCAGGTAGGCCGTTTTTTCCGGCGCGGGCAGATCCTGCCCCTTGGCGTCCTTGGGCAGGATGTACCGTTCCGCGAAGGTCTCCTTCACGGTCAGCAGCGCGTCGCAGCCGGTTCCGCCCAGGCCCACGACCAGCAGCGGCACCGGAAGCTTTTCAACCCGGTCGATGGAGATGTTGAACTTGTTCTCGTTTGCCATGGTTTTGCCCTCCCTTTATGATTCAGCTGATTAAGATTCATGTTCCTCGCCGGCGCGAAAGGCCTTCGGCTCAGAAATCAAAGTCGTCGTTTCCTCCGCCGGACTGGGTGTTCTCCGCAGTCGGGGCGCTCTGCCGCTTCTCCACCCGGTGGCTGCGCTTCTTCCCGGCTCGCGGCGTCTGCGCCGTCTGATCGGATGTTTCCCAGTTACTGTCGTCGCCGAATTCCCGCAGGTCATCCTCGTCCGGAAGATCCGTCCGGTCCTCCAGCTTGATGGCGATCAGGCCCTCGCCGCTGGCACTGCGGATGCTCAGCTCCTGGCCCACCCGCCAGATATACCACTTTTTCGGCTTCATCCGGACATCGTCCAGCATGACCTCATGTCCGGAAACCGCCTTTTTGTACCGTACGCCGACGGAGGAGATGGAGCGGAGCGGTTTGATGACCGTGTTCTGCAGCAGCTCCATGGAGATATTGTGCTTCGCCGCCATGTCGGCGTCAACTCCGACCCGGTTCACGTTGGTCGGCGTCTTCACGGGGCTCAGGGTCTCGCTGTCCGTCTCGTAATAGCTGGGCTCCTCGCGGATGGTCATGTTCAGCCTGGGGAATTTCGGCTTCCGGATCTGGTGAATGATCAGAATGAGGATCACCAGGATGACGATCGCGATCAGAATCATGACCAGGAAGGTCATCATCTTGTAGTAGAGATCCTCCACCTGGATCCTGCGGATCCAGGTGCCGGTCTGTCCGTCTCCGTCGGTGGCGGTCACCTTCACCTCCGCCCCGTAGCTGTAGCTGAACAGGGAGGTCTTCCGCTCCCTGACCCGGATCATGTAGACCTGATCCTCCCCGGAAACCGGCTCCGCCTTCAGGGAGGTGAGCTCCCTGCCGGAGTTGGGGGCGGAAATCACCGGCGCCCCATAGGTCAGATGATCATTGTCCGCGTCGGTAAACAGATTCCGGCTGTCGATCCTCAGGGAGGAATCCTCCGCCGGCGTTTCCTTTCCGATCAGGCTCCTCAGGAAGCCGGGAACGCCGGCCCCGTCCGTGCGGATCAGCAGGTCCTTGGCCGAAGCGGGCGCCGGAGCTCCGGAGTTGGCCACGGTGACCTTTTTATCGATGGGAGCGAAATACTTCACCGCCGCCGTGAAGGTCCATTCCGCCGCTTCGTTGCCCGTATCCTCCAGGGTGTATTCCAGCAGGTTCCCGGACCGGGTCATTTCCACCTCGTCCCAGGGCGCCCCGTCCTTCAGGATCTTCAGGGAGGCCGTCAGCTTTTCCATCAGCTCTTCCCCGGCGTATTCGCCCCGGTTGTTCTTCAGGCCCACAGTCACCCGGATGGGGCTGTTCTTGAGGAAGCTCTCCGCGTCCGCCCCGCTGCCCTCGGGATCCAGCGTCGTGATTTCCGGCGAGTATCCCTCCAGCAGCTCGTCCACATCGGAGATGATGTGCAGCGTCAGCCGGACCGACTCCGGTCTTTCAATCTCCCGGTCGGTGAAATAGAGGGTGTAGACCGCGTCGCCGCCCCGGACCCGCTCGTTCGCTTCCCGGGTGGTGTATCTGATGCTCTCCCCGTCCATTTCCAGAACAGCGGCCTGATCGCTCTCGTTCCCTTCGGGACGGAGCTCATAATCCATCTGATCTCCGTCCTCATCGGTCACGATCTCATTGGCCAGCTTCAGCAGCGCGCCGGAGGAGGTCCGCACGTTCCATCTTTCTTCGCTGTCCACCGGGTTCACGTGGATGGTTTCCTCGTAATTCTGCGCCGCGTAGGGAGCGTGGTTCTTCAGGGTCAGGGGAATGTCCACCTGACGGGTCAGGCCCGCGCCGTCCGCGTTGATCCGCAGCAGGTACGCGCCGGAGGAGAGCCTCGGCGAGGCCTGGGACAGATCCAGGTTCTGCTCAAAGAGGTTCAGGATATCGTTGGCGGTCATCTCCTGCGACAGCAGGGCATCCCCGCTGATCTCGCCGCGCTCGTCGGTCCGGTACAGGCTGCAGACCGCGGTGATTTTTGCCCAGGAGCTGTATTCCTCGCCCACGTCCGCCGTGTGATCCTTGTACAGATCGCTGTCCGTGGAGGCGCTTCCGTCCCCTTCGACGAAGTACGCTTTCACCCGGAGCGTATCGGTCTTGTAGAAGTCCTGGCTCCCGGCCGTATTGCTCACGCCGGCGGAAAGCTTGATGTCATAGTTGTACAGCAGGTTGAAGGAGATCGACGTGGTGTCCTCCTCGCTCTCAAACTGCAGCTTCCAGCTTCCGGCGCTGTCGGGTCTCCGGATTTTCACCATGGAGAAGAAGCCGCCCTCATACATTACGGTCACCGTGGGAGCCGTCTGCTCCTGGCTGCCGTTGAACACCCGGATGGTCCTGTGGTCGATGGCGCTCTTGCTTCTGCGGATCGTCGCCTGATTCGTGCTGTTGCGCACCGGGATGATGATGTTGGTTTCCTGGATGGAGCGGTTCAGGATGGGAATCGTCACCTCATAGAGCTTCCCCTCCACCTGCCGGGGGCGCATCGTCACCTGGACGCTGGAACCGATCTTGTCCGCCAGGATGTTGGCGAAGAACTCCGGCAGCTTGTCCACGGTATCCTGGTTCGCCCGCTGGGCGCCGATGGTCACCCCTGTTTCAAAGGAGAT
>CAMVDI010000007.1 GCA_947166205.1 uncultured Clostridia bacterium | reverse complement strand
TATCACAGCTTTCAGGTTTTGTCATGAATTCTTTTGGGCAGCTCTGCCGGAGGCCTGTTGGTTTGTCAAACATAGGGTATATCACAGCTTTTCTGATTTGTCATTCTTTCAAACTGGGCATAGCCCTTGCGGCAAAAGACATAGGATGGTACAATGCTCACGTTGATTCATCGAGTTTTCAGCGAAGGGAGAAGGGTTTCATGAAACTTTGGGCAGGCCGGTTCGGTAAAGCCACCGATCAGCTGGTGGATGATTTCCATTCCAGCATTTCCTTTGACCAGCGCCTTTTCGAGCAGGATATCACCGGCTCCATCGCGCATGCCACCATGCTGGGGGAGCAGGGGATCATCCCCGCGGAGGACGCGGAGAAGATCGTCGCCGGCCTGAAGGGGATCCTTGAGGACGCCCGTGAGGGAAAGATTGCCTGGCAGACGGACGCCGAGGATATCCATATGAACGTGGAAGCGCTACTGACTGAGCGGATCGGCGAGGCCGGTAAGCGCCTGCACACCGGCCGCAGCCGGAATGATCAGGTCGCCCTGGACACCCGGATGTATGCCCGGGCTGCCTGCAGGGATACGGAAAGCCTGCTGGAGGATCTGATCCGCGTCCTTCTGGACACAGCGCAGGAAAACCTACACACCATCATGCCGGGCTACACGCATCTGCAGAAGGCTCAGCCCATCACGCTGGCCCATCACATGATGGCCTATGTCCAGATGTTCCTTCGGGATCGGGACCGCTTTCGCCGGGCCTATGACGCGGCGGACGTCATGGTGCTGGGTTCCGGCGCCCTGGCCGGCACAACCTATCCTCTGAACCGGGAACGGGTGGCAGAGCTGCTGGGCTTTTCCCGGATTTCCATGAACAGCCTGGACGGTGTCTCCGACCGGGATTTTCTGCTGGACTATCTTTCCGCTGCCGCCATCTGCATGATGCATCTGAGCCGCTTCTGCGAGGAACTGATTCTCTGGAACACCAATGAATTCCGCTTCGTGGAGATGGACGACGGCTTCGCCACCGGTTCCAGCATCATGCCCCAGAAAAAGAATCCTGACGTGGCGGAACTGATCCGGGGAAAAGCCGGCCGGGTTTACGGGGATCTGATGGCCCTGCTGACCGTGATGAAGGGCATTCCTCTGGCTTACAATAAGGATATGCAGGAGGACAAGGAAGCCTTCTTTGACGCCCGGGATACGCTGGTCAAGGGGCTGACAGTCTTTACGGCCATGCTGAAAACCGTCACCTTCCGCAGGGATGTGATGGAGCGCGGCGCTTCCGGCGGCTTCACCAACGCCACGGACTGTGCGGATTACCTGGTTCGGAAGGGTGTTCCTTTCCGGGATGCCCACAAGGTGGTTGGTGAGCTGGTCGCTCACTGCCTGAATGAGAACAAAGCCCTGCTGGATCTGAATCTGGAAGAACTGCAGCGATTTCATCCGGCCTTTGAAGAGGATGTGTTTGACGATCTGAGCATGATCGCCTGCGTGGAGAAAAGAAAGATTCCCGGCGCCCCGGCGCCGGAAATGGTGCAGGCCGCCATCGACGATGCCCGGAGGCAGCTGAAGGACTGAACCTCATCGCAAAGCTGTGGGTTCGGCTGATCAGGAACACATATGATTATAATCCGGAATGGCAAAGGAGGCGAACACGAATGGCAAATCAGGAGCCGGAGGATTCCGCCCGGCTGGTTTCCATTGTTCTGCCCGCGTATAACGAGGAAGATAATATCGCCCGGGCCGTGGAGCGGCTCTCCGCGGTTCTTGCGCCGGAGGGCGTGGACTGGGAGCTTGTTTTTGTCAATGATGGTTCCTCCGATCGGACCTGGGAGCGGATCGCCGCTTTCACCCGGCAGGATCCCCATGTCACCGGGGTTTCCTTCTCCAGAAACTTCGGAAAGGAAGCTGCGATCATGGCCGGTCTGGCCTGCTCAAAGGGGGACTGCTGCGTGGTCATGGACTGCGATCTGCAGCATCCGCCGGAAACGGTGGTCGAGATGCTTCATCTCTGGCAGCAGGGCTACGAGGTGGTGGAGGGTGTCAAGCGTTCCCGCGGAAAGGAAAGCCCCCTGCACGCGTTCATGGCTTCCTCCTTTTACCGGATCATGAGCTCTTCCACCCGGGTCGATATGTCCCGCGCTTCCGATTTCAAGCTGATGGATCGCAAGGCGGTGAATGCCCTGCTGTCCCTGCCGGAAAAAGATGCCTTCTTCCGGGCGCTGTCCTCCTGGGTCGGGTTTAAAACCACAACCGTGGAATTTGACGTTCAGGAACGGGAAGCCGGCGTTTCCAAATGGAACTCCCGAAGCCTGACGAAATACGCCATCCGGAACATCGTATCCTTCTCCTCCGCGCCGCTGCAGATTGTGACAGTTCTGGGGATCGTCATGCTGCTGCTGGCTGTGGGAGTCGGCATTCAGACGCTGATCCGGTATTTTTCCGGCACAGCGGTCGAGGGCTTCACCACCATCATTCTGCTGATCCTGCTGGTGGGCAGCCTGCTGATGCTCTCCCTGGGAATCATCGGATATTATCTGGCCAGAATCCATGAGGAACTGAAGAACAGGCCGAGATACATTATCTCCGAGATTCTTTCCGGGAAGGATCAGCGGGACTGAATGGCTGATATAGAATCAAAAGAAAAGAGCGAATGGGTCATGAAAAAAGGATTCAACCTGAAGGAAAACTGGGCCAGAATAAACCGTCTCAACCGCAGGAGCGCGCAGGAATGAAAACGGTCATACCGCATGAAACCGCACAGCATTCCAGATCTGTTCAAGCGTCTCCGGATAATATTCAGTAAAACTGTCATCATACGGCACGAGGAAATTCAGCGCCGCAATAATCATGCACAGGCCGCAGGCCAGAGCAATTTTCCAGCTGAAGCCGCGGGGATTCTCCCTCATCTCATTTCTGGCGCCGATGACAAGGAAAGCCATCAGGCTCAGCAGCCACATATAGTCATTTTTATATCTGTCCCAGACGCCGGGTGTCTTGACCGTCTGAACAATAATCATCAGCAGAACCGCTCCCCAGGCCGCCAGGAAAAAGCTTCGCAGGTCCCGCCTGCTCAGGGAAGAACCTGGTCTGTCCCCCGGCGGGAAAAGGGCGTACAGCGCGACGGGACAGATCGCGAACGCTCCCCAGCCCTGCGCTGCAAAGGGAAAAGCCGGCTCCAGCTTCGGTAAAGCAAACAGGCTGTTGACCAGTTCCACCGGTACCTTCACCAGATTCATGGGATCCAGGATTTTCAGCATTCTCTGATCCCGGATCGTCATCTGATAAGCCTGCCCAAACTCAAAGGGGTTGCCGAACCTGGCCCGGTTATACCACATCAGTCCCGCGCCGACAGCCAGATATGGCAGCGCGCTCAGCGTCATCTTTCCGATCAGCCGGGCTGAAACCTTTCTGGCTTTCAGAAATCGGACGGCCAGCGGGATCACCGCCAGGTTGGCCAGAGCGATGGTGGGCTTGCAGCCGAAGACCAGCGCCCCGAAAAACGCTCCGGCAAAAGCCATGCGCAGCGCGGAATTTTCGCTCCGCTCCTCCATCGCTGCCCTGGAAAAAAAGTACAGGCTGCAGGTTTCAAGGAACATCCCGCAGACAACAGGCACCTGATAGAGCGAAGGCAGCTTGATCACATAGAGCAGGCTGAAAAAGGAGAAAACGATCAGCAGGCTGAGAGCCTGACCCATGGTCATCTTTCTGAACCTTGTCCGGATCAGCCAGAAGAAATAACCCGCTTCGCTGATCAGCCAGAGCACCGTAAAAAATCGTACGGCATTCGTGGAAATCAGCGTATGTCCTGTCAGCAGCCTGAAAGGCAGAAATGCCAGGAAAACCGGAACGACTCCGAAATACATATAATAATGCCCGTCATAATAGGCGGCATCCCAGAAAACATCCGCGCCTGCCTCCGTCCGGAGGAGCGGATCATAAGGATTCTCCATGGCTGCCAGTATCGGATCCACCTCTATGTCCAAAAAGAGCTTTCCCTGCAGAAAACTTTCTGTGATCCTCTCATATTCATCCCGATGGTCCGGAATAGCTCCGTTCCATTTCGGGGAAAGGCGCATGAGCCAGCAGCTGAAAGCGGCCGTCAGCAGCACCGTCAGCGCAATCAGGAAAACCTTCCTTTTGTTCAGCAGGGCGGCAGAGGAGCGATGCAGCGCGGACCATGGACCGAAAGCCGCCAGCCACATCGCGGCCGTCCCCCAGAACAGAATGCCCGGATACAGCATCATCGATCCGTTCCTCCTTTTATCAGGCCCGCAGTCAGTCCCGGGCCGGTTCTTTTTCCGTTCTCCGGCAGCCGGCCGGCATCTCTCAGATTCACCACGAGAACATCCCGGATGACGCGGATGGATCCCGGTTCCGGATAAACCGGCATCTCCTGGACCTCGGGAAGGTACTGCATTCCTTCATCCTCACAGTAGACCGGTGTAAAGCCGCACCAAGCCTCCATGAATTCCCGCCAGGAATAGCTGTTCAGAAAATCGCGGAGGCTGTGCTCATAAGCCATGGTATGAATCCAGTCCAGCTCCCCGATATGGGAAACCGTCGGATCCGCGATACCGCCCTCGGTCACAAACAGGACGGGACGGTCCGGCCGGTAATCATCGGATGATTTGATCTGGGTGATCAGGGTGGTAAACCATGATGTCATCGCCTGCTGCATGATTTCCATCTTCAGATAACACTGGTTTGCCTGCCGGTCGTACAGCCCGCAGGTCGTCAGCAGAACCGCCGACGCAAGGACGGACAGCCCCTTCCGAAGCGCGGGAATCCGCAGTTCAGCCCGGTCCAGCATCCAGATCAGCAGCGGTATCAGCATGAAGGATCCATATGTCATCAGCCCGTGTACATGCCCTGCCATCACATAAACGAATTCGCAGGCCAGGGGAAACAGCGCCGCCAGCGCAAACAGCAGCGCTGTGCCGGAAATATCCTTTTTCGCCTGCAGAAACAGCAGCCGCCCCATCAGCCCAAGGCTCACCAGGAGCATGATCTGATACATGGTATAGAGCCGCTGCGGAAACATGTCCGGAGTCCCATTCCGCATGGGCAGGAAGAATTCCCGGTATGCCCGCCCGATCCTTGCCAGATATTCCTGCAGGGACACCGCATCGTCCATTCCGGTATAGGTGATATCCTGATCAAACCTGATCATGAAGAGGCGGTTCATGACCCAGTAGAAAGCCAGCATTCCCGCGAGGCTGATTCCCTGCCGCAGAATTCCCCTCCGCCATTCCTTCCCGGAGGAGGAACCGGCGGTTATCGTCATCATATCATAGATCAGGATCAGGGCCAGCATCATGGGAATAAACGCCTGATAGATTCCGATGGCGCATCCGCCCGCCAGCATGGCCGCTGCCGCGCTCCGCCATTTCCGGCCGGAGCAGATCAGCCACACGCTCAGCATCATGCCCAGCAAAGCAAAAGTATACCATCCGACCGTAAACATGTATCCGAAAAGCCCTGTGATAACCGGAAAACCTACCATCAGGCAGCCCAGGCATCCGCAGAACAGCTTCCGGCGGATTTTCAGCAGATCCACGATCAGGCAGGCGCAGAGCGCAACAAAGAAGATGGCGATCAGCCCGTTGAACAGGGGCAGGCTGTAATGTCCGTTGATATAGAACAGTTTTTCCAGCCAGGCGATAATATGAAGCATCCACCGGCCCGAACTGACGGTCCCGCCCACCCCGAACATATAATAAAGATCGTCATGATAGCTGTATTTATTGAAAAGAGCCATGCCATGCGCGGCAAGCCCGAAAAGAAGGGTGCTGAAGAATGTAATCTTGATCTGGGGCGTTACCCTGCTGCGGAAAAAGTCAGCCGGATTCAATTTCCTGTTCATCTGGTCTCCCTTCCTGATCAGTCCGGCCTTCTCAGCCTGTACATCCGCATCAAATCATCGCGGCGGATGAGAATTATACCAGAATAACAAACCCGCAGCAACTCATCTTTTCCCCGCTTTTTCATTTTTTCTTCCCGTTCTGCGCAGTGATCCTGTCTGCCTTCCGGACATCCCTTCCTGCTCCGCGGAATCAAAACGCAGGAATAGTCTGGACTAAAGCATATACGAAGTGATATAATCCGGCAGACTTTCCAATGCTGTTCCCGGATTCAGCAAAAAATAGCGGTCATAGACTGTTTGTACCGGAAAAAGCAGAAAACATAATTGTTATTTTCCGTTTTCCGGAAAAGAGGACTGAAATGAAGGTGAAGCCCGTGACCAGAATCAAAAATCTCATGGCCAGGGCCGCCATCCTTGGATTCGCGGCGGCCATTGCATTTTATTCACTGTATGTTTCTTCCATGGGAAGGCTGCTGATTCCGAAAGAGTCCTCCGGCCGCGTTGTCGGTTTCCTTTCGCGGCTGGCGGAAGCACTCGGCCGGAAGGGAATTGTGGAACTGCTGAGCCGGCTGAGAACCTATGATATCCTGGCCGCGTTTCTTCTCTTTGCCGCCGTCTGTTTCGGCGGTGAACTCTGCTTTCAGGGGCGCCGGCGTGCTGATCTTCGAAGGAGGGTCCTGAAGCTGCTTCCCTTCCTTCTTCTGGCTTTTTCCGTCCTTTGGATAGCCTTCGGGCTGAACAATACCAGCCTGTTCGCCTGGAATCAGTTTATCAGAGGCAACAACGGATATCCCCTGTTCGGAACCGCGCGAAGGATCCGGGCTGATGAATTCGCCCTGTGGACGCCGATGGCCCTTTCCCAGGAAGCATTGGGCTGGCCCGCCGTCAATACGCTGATGGGCAGCGGAACGGACGTAACATGGGTCAGCATGGGGGGACTGCCCGCATGGAACGCCGCGCTCGTCTTCAAACCCCAGTACCTGGGTTTCCTGCTGCTCGGCGGAGAACGCGGGCTCAGTTTCTTCTGCATCTTTAACCTGACGGTTCTGTTCATGGTCTCCTGGAAAACCGCCCTTCTCTATACAGGAAACAACCGGGGAATGAGCATCGCCGCCGCCGTGATTCTGACCTTCTCTCCCATGGTTCAGTGGTTCATCAGCCAGAGCATTTCAGCAGTCCTGATTTTCGGGCAGGGAATGATCCTCAGCCTGAACCGGCTGCTGAAAAGCAGCGGAGCCCGGCAAAGCTTCCTCTGGTCTCTGCTGACCGGCTGGCTGCTGGGCTGTCTCATCCTGGTCGGATATCCCGCCTGGATCATTCCGGCGGTATATCTCGTCCTGGCATCGGGAATCTGGCTTTTCAGCCGCCCCTCCGTGCAAAAGCGCGGCAGGAAGATCATGTGGCTGCTGCTGGGTCTTCTCCCCTCTCTCACGGTTCTGGGCGTCGTCGTCTTCAACAGCTGGGACACGCTGATGGCTGTCAGCTCCTCCGCGTATCCCGGAGGCCGGCTGATTACCGGCGGGCTGGCGGACAGCGAAACCATCACGGGGGATGTCTGGAATCCGGCTTTCCGGGTGGATATGGCCAGTCTTCTCTTTCCGCTGGAAAAAATCAAATTCAGCATTTCCAACAGTGTGGACGCATCCACCTTCCTTGGCTTCGCGCCGGCCGGCGTGGTGCTGAGCATTGAGCATCAGTGGCGGAAGAAAAAAGCTGATTCCTTTTCCATCGTCATGATGGCGGTTCTGGCCGTTTTCTGGGTGTTTTCCTTTGTTGAACTGCCCGCGTGGTTCTGCAAAATCACGCTCCTGTCCCAATGCAGCCGTCCCGTTTTTCCCATTGGCCTGTGTGAAGTGATTCTTCTGATCCGGGCCCGCTCCCAGGGCGGAATCAGGGATCCGCAGCTTGCGGCTGTTGCCGCAGTCGGCAGTACCCTCCTGAATCTGGCCTGTATGCTGTTCTTCAGAATAGTCTATATCGGGCAGTTCAAGGTGCTGTTTCTGTCGGCCGTCTATCTGTTCATCTTCTTTATGATCTATACGGATTTCCAGCACAGCGGCAAACGCCTGACCGCGTTCTTCCTCTGCTGTGTTCTCCTGCTGGCCGGTCTTTTCGTGAACCCCGTGCAGCAGGGAACAGGCATGCTGAACGATTTTGCCCTCGTCCGCACGCTGAAATCCATTCCGGATGAGCCCGGCGACCTTTATGCCATGGAAGGCTTCTATCCTCTGACAGATGTTCCTCTGCTGGCCGGGAAGCACTGCATCAATACGGACCAGCCCTATGCGGATCTGGATCGCTGGAAGCCGGTCGATCCGGAGGGAAAGTACACGGATGTTTACAACCGGCTCTGCCATGTATGCCTTGATCTGGCGGAACCGGGCGAAGAAACGGACTTCAGTGAAGGCGGAAACTACATCTTTCTCCGCCTGACCCGGGATGATCTCGCCGCCCTGGGGGTCAATTACCTGATTACTCCGCGGGAGTCCATGGAAAACGCGGAACTGGTAGCCCATGTCTGGCAGGACAATCTTTACATCTGGAAGCTGAACTGAGTGCGGAAAGGCGCGCGGAATCCGGACCTGAAAATGATTCGGCTTCTGCGTTTTTTCGCGCTCCGGTCTTCGGAAAAACAGAAAGCGCAGTAAAAAAGCGGGGACAGCCTCCCCGCTTTTCGTCTGTTCACTCCCGGCCCATCTTCTTTTTTGTTTCTCCGGAAGTTTCTTCCATCGGGCTGATCAGCATCACCAGCATCACCGGCGCTACCCAGAGGGAATAATGGAAGAACCGTACTCCGTCCCACCAGGAAAACAGAACCAGCATGGTCAGCAGGTTATATACAAACACGGCAAGCACCGGTACAATCCGCTGCCAGCTCTCCTTCCGGTCCAGCCGCAGCCGGGCCAGTCCGAAGGTCAGGAGCAGCAGCAGGGTCACCCCGCTGTGCAGGAAACTGTGAGGGGCCAGGGTATACATCAGGTTCCGCCAGCCGTCCATCAGATCTCTCATCCACGGAATGCTTCTGTCCTCCAGGCCGAACTTCTCGCCCGCCAGGTACACCGTCCCGTCCGCCATCTTGTCCGGGACAACGCCGTAAACGGAGGATGTCGCGGTAATCAGCGCCTTCAGGCTTTCACGCGGCGCTTCCCGGAGCGCACGGAACATATACCCGAGTATTCCGGAGAGGCGCGTATCCGTCAGCGCCTGATGATCGCTCCGGGGATCCCAGTCCACCCAGTTGAACACCCCGTAGGTATATTTCTCCTCCCAGACCTCCCTCGGAGCAATCCGCCGGGCAAAGTCGAGCAGCTCATCATCCAGCGAGTCCGGATTGTAAGTCACCGCCGCGCCGATGGCTGTCATAGGCAGGCCCATGGTCTGGCTGCTTCTGTCTTCGGTTCTCTTCACGCCCAGGGCGGAATACAGGGGGCCCTGAACGCCCGCGAACAGCAGCAGCGCAGCGCAGCCTGCCGCCGCCGTTTTTTTCCAGGAAGCGCAGAGAGCCGCGCCGGCCAGGCACGGAACCGCAAAAAGAATTCCGTTATGCCGGATCAGGGAGGTCAGCGCAAGCATGACTGCAAAGCAGATCAGATTCGGAAGCTTTTTCAGCCACGCGCCCCGGGAGAACAGGATCCGGGCGTTCATGCAGGCCAGCACCATCGCGCAGATGCCGAAGAGCTCATCCTTGTATCCGTACATCAGGTAGGACTGGGTAATCGGATTCGCCAGAATGATCAGCAGCGCCGCAAAAGCCCAGACCGTTCCGGCCCTTGCCCGGACTGTGTCGCAGACCAGCGTCAGCGCCGCGGAAAAAAGCAGGATCTGAAACAGGATGATGGAGGGGAACCATCCGCCGGTCAGCGCCAGGGGCAGCCGGAAGGCGATCAGGGTGTGTAAATCGGGGTGAAAATCGTCATACTCTCCCGTCAGAGCCTGTTCCAGCTGAACCACCGGATCCCCGTCAAACCCGCCCGGATTAACCGCAAGAAAACAGAAACCCAGCACCGCCAGGGAAACCGTCAGGCAGATTCCGCGGAAAACCCAGGGCGGAAGCTTTTCGATGGAAATCTATCTGATTTATGAAAACCTTTATCTGGCGGATCCGCCCTTATTCAGGGGAGCGGATGACGCGGGCGTAACCTATGCCGTTACCTGCTTTGCCGTCACGCTGCTGCTTTCCGCGCTGCTGCAGGCCGGACTCGGCCGCCTTCTGAAGGGAAAAACCGGCGATTCCTAAAAATGCACCACCAGCACATCCCGGATCACCCGGATCGATCCCTCATCAGGATAAGACGGCATTTCCTTCACTTCCGGCCATTCCTTCACCTGTTCAGGATCCACCGTCTCCGGCGCGAAACCGCACCACCGGGCCAGGAACTCCTCCCAGGCCCAGTTGTTCAGATATCCGCGCGTGTTCACATCATACGCGGCCAGCTGAATAAAATCCATCTCATCCAGCATGTACAGATTCCGATCCTGCATGTTATCCCGGTTGATATACGCGACAGGGAGCTCGTCCCGGAACCCTTCCGTTGACTCAATCCGTGTCACCAGCGTGGTATACCAGGAAATCGCCTCCTGCTGCTGCAGTCCGGCTTTCAGGTAGCAGATATTATCATACCGGACATACAGTATGCTGAGAACCGCCAGAATCACCCCGGCCGCCGCGGCGCCGGCCCTCCGGAAACGGGGAAGGGACAGCTCCGTCCAGTCAGCCAGGCAGGCTGCAAGAACCGCCGCCATGACCTGTCCGTAAACCATCAGACTGTGTACTTCGCCGGACATCACAAAAACAAAATTGCATCCCAGCGGGATCAGCGCAAAACTTCCCGCCAGCAGGCACGCCCTGGCCGGGTTCTTTTTCCATGTCCGTATCACCCATCCGATTCCCAGCGCCGCGCTGAGTGCGAGCAGCAGCAGGTACACGTAGTACAGGCGCTGAGGATACATGTCCGTCAGCGCGTCCCTGGTCGGGCGGAAGAACTCCCGATAAGCTGTTCCGGCCCTTTCGAGATAGGTTCCGAGCGTCGTGGAACCCGCCTGGCTGATCCCCAGATAGTTCTCCAGTTCCGTCTGTTCAAGCCGGAGGAACAACCGGTTTCCGGCAAAATAGACAGCCATTGCTCCTGCCGCGCACAAAGCCCGGATCAGCAGCCTTTTCAGATAAAAACCGGCCTTCTCCTCACGTTTGCAGAGAACCATAATCTGATCCATCAGCACCAGCGTCGGCAGCACGGGCAGAAAAGCCTGGTAAACCCCCACTGAACAGCCGCAGAGCAGAACGCCCGCGGCTTTCTTCCACCAGCCTCCTTCCCCGCAGATCAGAAGTCCCCCCGCCGTCATCATCAGCAGCGCTGTCATATAATAATGAATCGTAAACATGAAACCGAAAAGAGCCGTCACCGCGGGAAAAACCGCCATCACCGCTCCGGAGGCCGCGGCCAGGGGTCTTGAACGGATCTGAAAATAATCGGCCGTCAGTCCGGCGGAAACCCCGATGCAGATCAGGGAAATCAGGCCGTTAAACAGCGGCAGGCTGAAGTGACCGTTCCCGAAAATCAACAGCTCCGCCTGTGAAAACACATGCAGCATCCAGCGCCCGACAGAAACAGTGTTTCCCGTCATAAAGAGTGAAAAGATATCATCATGCCAGGACAATTTGTTGAACAGCCCCATCCCGTGCGCCATCAGGCCGAAAGCCAGCGCCCCGGCCAGCGCGGCGGAAAAGGACGGGGAGAGGTGAATCCGTTTCAGCATGCGGTTTTCTCCTTCGGATAAAAGCTTCCTCGATCTTTCCTGTTCCCCGCCGCTCACCTTTTTTTTCCCCCTTTAACATGGATATAACGAATTCCCATCAGGGCCGCGCTTCTTCCGTCCTTTTCCTCCCGGTCGCCCAGGTATACCGTGTCGGAGGCGGAAATGTTCTCTTTCTCTAGAATCAGCTTCATGCTCTTCTCCGAGGGTTTCAGCTCTTCCACGCCCCCGTGTCCGGGATAATAGACCGCGTCCGCCGTGACGCCCAGCGCGGACAGCTTATCCTCCGGCGCGTAGTCGGAATAAATGATGATCCGCTTCCCCTCTCTTTTCAGCCTGCGCAGCAGATCCAGCACATCCTGTCTTCCGTGAGCGGCGACCGCGGCCAGGGGTTCCTGAAACATCCACCGCCGGATCGCCCCGTCCAGCCGGCCGTTCTCACGGATTCCTGCTTTTTCCGCCGCGGCAGCCGCCTGAGCTTCCGGGGATTGGGTTCTGTACTCCTCCTGTTCCCGGAGCTTCCTGAAATAATAGATTCCGGCCGCCTCCCGCCATCTCCGGGGATGCAGCAGAAAGAAGCGTCCCATCTTCAGCGCCATCCGGATCCGAACAGGCCGCTGACAATACAGGGTGCCGTCCACATCAAAAATGGCCGCTTTCACCTTATCCCAGTCGATTTCCCGGCCCGTCTGATCCTGAAATCCCATTCCTATTGCTCCTCTGTCCGTTTTAAGCTGCCGCCTGAATTTCGCCGCGTACCGCCCAGGATCCGCAGGTCTTCACGCCTCCGGGCCGTCATCTCCGCCAGCATGACCGCCGCAATCAGGGCATAGGTCACCAGATAAAGATATATTTCCACTGAGGTCAGCGTATAGAGCGTATATGTTCTGGAAAGCGGAATAACCATCAGCCACCAGATCGGAATCGTATACAGCATTCCATACAGCAGGGAAGCGGTTCCCGAAGGCCATCTCCGGCTCTCCTTCGGCGGTTCATCTTTCAGCATCATGATCAGAGGGATTGAAAAATAGGACAGGGAATACCGGTAGGCATTGGCCGGGAAGAAGACCATGATGCAGATGAGAAAAAACATCGTCCGGTAACGGCTGCCGCTCCTCCAGGCCAGCCATGTCCAGACCAGACAGACCGCGACCGCCAGCACGAAGCAGATCACGGTTGTATCCCGGTTCGTCAGATTTTTCAGCACCGTATGAAAGATACCCGTCAGGTACTGCAGTCTGCCGTAATCGGAGTACTGCATCGTCTCTCTGAGATGACCGATCCACGAAATCATTCCGGCCGTTCCGCCAAAGAAAACAAAAGGGCCGAAAAGCAGCAGGACCGTATACAGAATAAAGCGGAAAAGCTCTTTCCACTTCCGCTCCTTCACAAACAGAAGCCCGAAAACCGCCGGATAAAGCTTCAGCGCCACACTGGCGGCGATCAGCAGAATGCCTCCCTCCCGCCGCATCGGCCTGTCGCTTTCCCGAAGGCGAAGGCCCGCCAGCAGAAGAACCACCACCAGCATGGTGGAATTCCCCATCATGTATCCGCTGCCCGCAAATACGACGGAGAGCATCAGCAGCGTAAAGATCGCAAAATCCTTTTTCCTGTTCTGCTTTCCGGTCGAGTTGATCGCCAGATAAAACAGTACCGCGTTGAAAATCAGATAGATCGTGAAAACAGACAGCGCTCCGGGGATTATTTCCGCTTCGAGGCTGTTGGTCGGCGTGATAATCCCTCTGGGGGCCGTCAGCCTGTACAAAGGATAGTACATACAGTAGGCCAGCGGAGGAAAACAGCCCATGGCGTCCCAGGATATTCGCTGATACAGGTGCTGCGGATCCACCGTACGGGCAATATGGGCAAAATAATCCGCAAACCGGATGCCCGGATCGTTTTCCTGAACCATCCATTTATACAGCGGACTGCCCCAGCGCATGCAGAGCAGAAGTCCGAGGACTGTTCCCGCTGCGGAAACAAGATAGAACAGCGCCCGCGGATCCTTCACGAGCCGCGTTTTCAACCGGCTTAATCTTTGATTCAATCTCAATCCCATCCTTTTCCCCCGGGGGCGGTTGGCAGGCCGCAAAAAAATAAGTCCTGATCTTCGCAGCAGCCTCTTCCTGCAATTTTACGCTCTTTCCCTGTGAACCGCAATCCCCTTTCTTCTTTATTCTGTCGCTTTCCCTTGATCCCGCAATCCGTTCGTGTTATGATGGAAACTGGTTCCGGGCAGACCCTGCGGCGGAAACAGTCTCATGGAACAAAGGGAGATCTTGAAAATGCGGAAAGCAAATGCCAGAACTTATCTTCGTATTATGCGGCTGGATCACTGGATCAAGCAGCTTTTTATTCTTCCCGGAACGGCCTTCGCCCTTTTCATGCTGCCCAATGTCAGCATCATGGACAAACTGGGGCGGCTGGTCCTGGGCTTCCTGTCCACCTGTTTCATCGCATCCGCAAATTATGTCATCAATGAGTGGCTGGACCGGGATTTTGACCGGTATCATCCTGTGAAAAAGCATCGCAGCATCGTGGAAAACGGGGCTGATCCGAAAATCGTATACCTGCTCTATGCGGCGCTGACCGTGATCGGCCTGGGGCTGGCGCTTCTCCTGGGGACGCCCTTTGTCTACATGGAGATCTGGCTCTGGGTCATGGGTGTGCTGTATAACGTCAAACCCTTCCGGACGAAAGACATTCCCTTTGTGGACGTGCTGACCGAATCGATCAACAACGCGATCAGGCTGCTGATCGGCTGGTTCATCGTCACCTCGGATTTTCTGCCTCCCATCAGCCTGGTGCTGGGATACTGGTTTGGCGGTGCTTTTCTCATGGCCACGAAGCGCTTCTCCGAGTACCGTATGATCAACAATCCGGAGATCGCAGGCCTGTACCGGAAATCCTTCCGGGGATACACGGAGAAGAGCCTGCTTCTGTCCTCCTTTTTCTATGCCATGTGCTCCACCATGTTTCTGGGCATTCTGCTGATCAAGTACAATGTAAACCTGATCATCCTGATGCCCTTCCTGATCGGTCTGTTCTGCTATTATTTCCTGCTCAGCTTCAAGGAGGATTCAGCCGCTCAGAAACCGGAAAAGCTTTTCAAAGAGAAGGGGCTCATGCTCTATGTGGCGCTGCTGCTGGTGCTCTTCTTTGTGCTGCTGCGGGTCAGGATTCCGTTCCTGGACATGTTTAACGCCACGGATCTGATTCCCTTCAGATGACCCCGTTGATGCGCAGTTTCATGAAGAGCACGGATCAGATCCGGGCGGCAGCTTCCGGCTTGAACGGATGAGCCTTTCTTTCTGTCGCTTCCCTGCCTCCGCACAGCGATCCGGCTCATCCTCTGATTTGTTTCATTACCCATAAGGAGGAAATGGTTCTATGAGTTCCTCAGCCCCGGGCTCCGCGGCCAGCCGCATCCGGCCCGGACGTATGTTTCATTTTCATCTTCGGGATCGTCAGATTCTTCTGACCTTTTGGGGAACCATTCTTTTCGGCCTGGTGGCTCACGGAATGGGTCTTTTAAACAAATATTCCTATCACGACGATATCTTCGCTCTCTTCTGGACAGGAACCACCATCGCCTCCGGGCGCTGGATGCTTCACGTGCTTGGATGGCTGGAAACCATGCTGTTCGGCGACGGCAATTTCAGTCTTCCCCTGATGAGCGGGCTTTTTTCCATCGTCTGTGTAGCATTCTCCGCCTGTCTGCTGACGGATCTTCTGAAAATCCGAAAACCGCTGTACAGCCTCGCCCTTGGATGCATCATGGTTGCCTTTCCCGTCATGACCGGGCTTTTCGGCTATCTCTTTACCATGCCCTACTATATGCTGGCCATGGCCATGATGACCTTCAGCGCCTTTCTGATCTGCCGGGCCAGACCCTGGTGGGCCAAACTGGCCGCTGTTCTGCTGGCCGGCTGCTCGATCGGCACCTATCAGGCCTTTCTGCCGCTTCTTCTGAGCATCCCCCTGCTTTATGACATCCAGCTTCTTTCAGAGGAAGAACAGAATCCTGCGGATTTCTGGAAGCGGGCTGCCATCCAGGTTCTCTGTATAGTCGGGGCCCTGGTTTTCTATCTGGCCGCCAACCGTTTCTTCCTGAACAAATTTCAGGTGGAACTCAATGCCTATATGGGGCTGAATCAGATGGAATCCTTCTCCCCGGAGCTGTATCTAGGCCGGATCGGCACCGCCTACGGGGAATTCTTTCTGCCAGCCCGAAATGTCCCCGCGGATATGTATCCCATGCATCTCTATTATCTGTCCCGCCTCATGCTGATCGTGGATCTTGGTCTGGCTCTTCGGCTGATCCTTCAAACCGGAAGGCAGAACAGGGTCTCTGCCGGGCTTCTGATTCTTCTGTTCCTGCTTTTTCCTCTGGGCTGTCATTTTATCTATGTCATGTCCGAAAAGGTCCATGGGCTCATGACCTACGGGCTGATCATGCAGACCGCTCTCTTCGTCTGGCTGGCGGACCGCTGGGAGCCCCGCCCGCTTCCGCTGCGGCGGATCGTATCCTGCGGCGCCGCCCTGGTGCTGGGACTCTCGTGCTGGATGTATGCCCGATTCGATAATCAATGCTACCTGAAGGCCAATTTCCAGCAGCAGGAGGCTGTCTCCTTCTTCACAGCCCTGGAAGCCCAGATCAAATCCTCGGATGGATACAGGGATGAACTGCCCGTTGTTTTTCTGAATGAGGGAAAGATTGCCGACCGGACGCTTTACAACATCGATGAACTGGATTTCATTCGCCTCGACGGCTATAATGACACCATTCAGACCTACATCAATTCCTATGCCTGGCGCCCGTTCATGGAGCGATGGTGCGGATTCAGTCCTCCCGAACCCGATGAGGAAATTCTCGGTTCCCTGCCGTCCACGGAGGACATGCCGCATTATCCGGACGACGGTTCTGTCCGGGTCATGGAAAACTATATTCTTGTGAATTTCTGAGAAACGGCGCGGACCCGCAGATCCGCGCCGTTTCCTGTTTATACTGAGGCTCCGTGCTCAGGCTGGGGACCGCCCGGACGAAGGCCCATCATGCCCTGCCCGGTAAAGAACTGTCTGCGCCGGTCTGAACGGTTGTCAGTGATAGTATTCCACACAGGTGACAAGCGTTCCGGAGATCACTGTAAAGGCCATCCCCGCCAGCAGAATTCCGTGATACAGCGCAGGATTCATCCGGTTCCGGATCCTGTTGGAATTCATCAGGGCCATGGCGGGATACATAAAGGGAATCATGTACCTGGGCTGCATGCCGTCAAAGGTCGGCGCCCCCACCGCGGAAAACCAGACATACATGGAGGTCGCCGTCAGCGCCAGCGTGCCGAAGAGAAGCACCTCTCCGAACACCCGAACCCCGGCGGGCGGCAGCAGGTTCTCCTCGCCGGCGTCGGTGAAGGTCGTCACAGCCAGCAGCATCAGAATCGTGATCATGCACCTGCCGCAGCCCTGATATCCAAAGGAATTCGTCAGGAAATCCATCTCGTTCGGGTTAAGATAGACCAGGAAGAAATGCCACAGATAATCCGCATAAACCAGCGGATTCTGCAGAATGAACTGAATCTGCCGGAAGGTATCCACGTCTCCTTCCGCCCGTTCGTCTCCCTGCCCGCCGCTTTTCCCCAGCGGCAGCAGAATATACAGCATCACCGCCGCCATGGCCAGCAGCATGACCGCCGTATAGGCCCGGCGGTGTTTTTCATTGCGGAACTTGCTCCCGGGCAGAAAAAGGAAAAGAAGAAAGAGCGGAAAATAAATGGCTTTTGCGTAGCAGGCCGTCAGCATGCCGATGATCATGACCGCCGCGTCTCTGTTTTTCAGCTTCTGATCCCGCTCCTGCCACTGAGCGATCCAGTAGGCGCAGGCCAGGGCAATCCCCGCCGTCACACCGGGATCATAGCTGTAGTTGGCAGCCAGAAAGACGTTGCTCGGCATCAGCAGAATCAGCGCCAGAACCATTCGCCCGCTCTTCAGCCTCCGGATCGCGAAAAAGCCGATCAGGGCATATGCCAGCAGCCCCGTAAAGCGTCCCAGGCTCCACATGTCCCAGTACCGAAGATGAAGCACGCGTCCCAGGAACAGGCCCACCCCGTAGGTACTCATCCAGTATTCCTTAATATCAAGATGAAACGGAGCTGTCACAAAGATCGCGCCTCTCGCGTATTTCTCGTCCTGGGCCTGCAGGAACTCATCCCATCTGTTCAGCTCATAATTCTTCTCGTTGTCATCCTGCATCACATCCCAGTCCGTCCCTGTAAAGCGGACCCGGCCCAGGGTGGAATAATTCAGCGCGTGCTGAAAGTGATATCCGTCGTCCAGACTCACGCCTGTAGAGTCCGGCAGGAAATAGGACAGGAGTCCGCCGACAATCAGGATGATCACCAGGAATAACACCTCCGGCTTTTTCGCCAGCGTCCTCCGGAATGCCGCAAGACTCCCCGCGCCGATCCCTGCCCAGAAGCAGACCGCTGCCGTCATCCAGTTGTCCCGGTTAAAGGCATCCTGAATCCAGGCACGCCCGCCAAAAAACACGACCAGAAACGCTGCTGCGAAGCACAATACCGATCCCAGAATTCTGGTTTTTTCCGTCTTCCAGAGGTTTTTCAAGCCCACAGCAGTTTTTTTGATCCACGCGATCAGCTTTCTCCCCAGCCCGGCAGGAAAGATCAGAAGCAGAATCCCCAACTGAATCATAAAGGTTGCCGCCAGCCGCAAAGGATGCCATTCCTCCACCAGTGCCCTTCGTCCGGAAGGATGTGTATACCAGGTACCGCGCTCAATCAGGGTCGGATCCGAGGATATATCCACTTCCATATCCTCAAAGATGGGCGGCAGCGTTTGCTGCATTACCCATTCCAGCGCAACTGCCATGGCCAGCGCTGCCAAAATCAGCGCTGCCGCTTGAATCCAGAATTTTCTGTTTGTCTTGATTTTCATCGTCTGCTCCCGATTTCATCCATATATTCCAGCCCCAGGGGAATTCTGCCATCCGCTGCCCGGAAGATGCCCAGACCTCCCCTGCCATCCATCCGCTCCACCGTCAGCCGGATCTCATATTCCCTTCCGGGAACCAGCTTCAGGCTCAACGGGCATCTGGAATAGAAGCTGTCAGCGATATCCTCCGGTCCGAGCACATTCTCTCCAAGCACCCGTTCCGTTTCAGGCTCCACTGCCTGAACCCTCAGCACGGGTCGTTTCCGCCCATAGAAGCAGGCGGCTTGGAAATACAGAGCGCTCATCTCAGTCCCTTCAGCAGTAAAGCGCTGCACTGCTGTTTCTCCGGGCAAAACTTCCCGAACTTCCCGGAAATCTTCACCCCGGTGAGTGTAAACCGTAAATGTACCATAGCCTGCATCTCTTAATCGTCGTTCCGTTTCCGGGAGGAAACCATTTGCGACCCAAAGATCTTCCCCGGTTGGCAGATGTGTATAGTTTTCCCTCACATAAGCATCAAAATCCGGGTATATCACAGCTTTCAGGTTTTGTCATGAATTCTTTTGGGCAGCTCTGCCGGAGGCCCTCCGGCGTTTTCTCGTGGAACCGCAGGACGTTTTTTCGGATACCGCCGGCAGCTTCCCGGGTTCCTTCAGGCCGGTTTCCCGGAGTCCTGCCGGCGGCTTCCCGGGGCGCGTTCAGATCCAGAGCATCGGGTCCTTTCCGCAGATCTTCGCCAGAATCTCCGCCAGGAAGTAGTCCCCGTAGGTAATGTTCGTGTGTCTTCCCGCCCCGTCGTCATGATAGCTGGCGGTGCAGCGGGTCAGGACCCCCATCCGGCTTTCCGTCCAGTCGCAGCAGTGATCCAGCAGCCCGTCGGCCAGCCGGATGGCCGCCTCCCGGTACCCGCCGTTTCCGGTGGTCTCCCCCAGTTCCCACAGCCCGCAGGCGGCGATGCCTCCGGCCATGTTGTCGATCCGCTCCTCCTCCGGCGGCTGGCAGAAGTCGGAGTCCGTCAGCCCGTCCGGCCGGATATGGGCGATGAAATTCCCGGCGATCTTCTCCGCCGCCGCCAGATACCGCTCCTCCCCCGTGTTCTTCGCGGCCAGCGTGAATCCGTACAGCCCCCAGGCCTGGCCCCGGCTCCACTGGCTGCCCAGGGCCCATCCCTGTCCGGGCAGCTCCCGGACCCGCTTTCCCGTCTCCGGGTCAAACTCGATGATATGGCTGACGGATCCGTCCGGCCGCAGAAATTCCCGCAGCGTCGTGTCCGCGTGGATCCGGGCCGCGTGGGCGAACCGGGGATCCCCGGTTTCCCGGCTGGCCCGGAACAGCAGGCTCAGGTTCATCATGCAGTCGATGATCGCGTATCCCTTCTGCTCCGGGCCGTTCCACGCCCGGAAGAAGCCCTTCGGATTGAACCGGCCCATCATCAGGCTGGCCGCGTGCAGGGTATCCCGCTTCGCCTGGGCGTCCCCCGTCAGCTTCGCGTCGGCCCCGGCGCCGAGCAGGTACATGAAGCCCACGTCGTGGTTCAGCTCGTCAAAGACCCGGAACTGCTCCGCCAGCAGCTCCTGCACCCGCCGGGCCTCCGTCCGGAAGCATTCCTCCCCCGTCCAGGTATACAGCTGCCACATGAGCCCCGGCCAGAATCCGCCGGTCCACCATCCGTTGCCCGCGTGGGGGGAGGCGATCCATCCGCTCCCCGGCTCGCTCTTGTAGGGGATGATGCCCGCCTCCGCCGCGGGAATCAGGTTTTTCCGGAATTTGTCCGTCATCCGGGCCCGGGCTTCCTCATAGCGATTCGACATGATCCAGTACCTCCTTCGGGATATTCGCGGGGCAGGAATCCCCGGCGTCCGCGTATACGGCGCAGCGGAGCGTATGGGTTCCCGGCTCCAGCGCGCCGGTCAGCATGGGCAGATCCGTTCTCGGATACATCAGATTCGTGTTGGGCTCCATGCCGATGACCCGGCCCTCTCTTCCGTCCTCCAGGGCGAAGACCGCGCTGGTTCCGAAGCCGCCGGAAACCGACGCCCGGCCCGCCGCCTCCGCTCTCCGGGAGCTGATCCGGTCGCAGGGTCTGGCGCCCGCCCAGTCCCGCCGGACCGCGAAGGCGCCCTCCGCCGTGTCCAGCGGAATCTCCGTACGGATCACGTGCTTCCGCAGGTGCCAGAGCCCCTGCTCCGTCTCCACGGGCAGGATCACGGTTTCAATCTCCACCCCCGTCATCGGCGACCAGGTGAACCGGACCCGGTCCTCCGTCAGGGAGAAGCTTTCGCATCCGCTGCGGCCGTGCCACAGGTCCTTCCCCTGCCGCTTCACCGCCAGCATGGAGTCGTAGCCCCCCTTCTCCAGGGTGGTCGCCTCCTTCGCCACGGAGAAGGCGAAATGGGTGGAATAGGCGAATTTTTCGTATTTCTCGTCCTCGTGCATGTGCTCCCAGGCGTGGTTTCCCGCGGTATAGGAGATCACCTGCCGGTTCTCCCGGTCCCTGGTCAGCAGCATGCGCACCTGCTCATCCAGGAAGCGGCGGGGGGGCGTCCAGTCCTCCTCCGCCGCCTGCCAGAAGGGGTGGTCCTCCGGCAGCGCCAGGGCCGCGAAGGTTTTCATCGCCCAGTAGGGGGAGCCCGGCGCGTTGTATCCCTCCGCCATGCACAGGTTCGGATATCCGTACCCCACCGTCAGCACCCCATCCCGGTCCAGGATCGGCATCTTCAGCCAGCTCCGCAGGTTCTTCAGCCACAGGCCCTTCACCTGCCCCCAGGTCATTCCCTCCGGCCGCACCCCCGCGAAGGCCAGAGCGCTCCAGAAGGCTCCCTGGGCAAAGCGGTAGGTCAGGCTGCGCCCGTAGGGCAGGGCCCGGCCCTCCCGGTCAAACCAGCACGCGAACCGGGGCGCGATCTCCTTCGCCCGCTCCTCAAACCTCCGGACCCGCTCCCCGTCCTCCTGCCGCATGGCGGCGGCATAGATCAGGTCGTAGTAATGGAATCCCCAGATGGTATAGTAATCCCGCTTGGTTTCATAATCGAAATACCATCCGTCCCCGACGTAATGGCTCTCCATCATGTCCAGGTCTTCCTTCATCCGGGCTTCGTCCACGGGACGGCCCACCTTGCGGAAGCCTGTGTTCACCAGGATCCGGAAATACCGCCAGTTGTTCTTCGGCATGTCATGCAGGTTGATCTGGTTCAGCCAGGCGTAGAGGTTGTCCCGCTGCGCCGGGGTCAGCTCTTCCCAGAAGCGCTCCGGCACATAGCTGAGACCCATGCCGATCACGGCCATCTCCACCATCCGCTGGTCGGAGCCGTGGATATCGCCCCAGTATTCCGGATGATCGGGATCCGTCCCGTGGATGATGCCCTCCTTCCACAGCTGCCAGAAGGGCTCCGCCTCCGGAAATCCGCCCATCAGCATGGGCACGATGGCCCACAGCGCCCGGGAGAAGCCCTCCATCCCCGCCACATCCTCCGGATAGTGGGCGGAACCGTTTCCGACGATCATCCGGGCCTTTCCCGGCGTCAGGCACCGGACCAGCGGCCGCAGCATCTCCGCCGCCGCTCCGGCAATCTCCTGCCTGCTTCTCAGCTCGCTCATGCTTTTTCCCTCCTGACAAACTCCCAGCAGACCCGGTATTCCGTCCCGGGCGCCGCCGCAATCCTCAGCCGCCAGAGCCTTCCCTCCGGCCAGTTCCGCAGCATCCGGGCGTCCTCCAGCCGGATTTCCTCCTTTTCCGCCCTCATGCCTTCCGGCAGCGCCAGGGACAGGGCGCCGAAAAGGATCTCCCCCGCCCGGATCTCCGGCTCCCGGCGGCCGCGTTCGATCTCGCTACGGCGTTTGAGACCGTTTATTTCTGGCCCGGCCTTGAGAAGTGCTTTGCGCAGGTTGCAAGGGTGCTCAGGCCCGGCGTTGCCGGCG